>CADBQG010000038.1 GCA_902796805.1 uncultured Bacteroidota bacterium | reverse complement strand
TACAAATTGTATCACATCTGATTATCTTCATATATGCTTGATTGCAGCCATCGAAGAAATCAAGAAAGATGCAAGAGGTGTTATACCCAGGATTTCCAGAGATGACATCTTGACTAAAGTTTTCACCATTCCTCCACTAAATGAACAGCAGCGAATAATCGCAGCAATAAATCAATACCACAGCATCTTAGACGACATCAGTGCAAACATATAGTTCGGCACTGATATTGTCAACTCAAGTTTCGTATGTCAGTTTTTTTGCAGAACGATTTTTTCCAAGTAGGATTGAGAATTATCACTTCCGCACGCGGATAGGGGAGGCCGAGACATTCGCGAAACAGCCCGTCAGGGCTGAAGGGCTCGGTGGCAAATGCGGTTCACCCATACGCAGGTTTCGCAGGCTGTAGGCCTGCGGGCAAGAAAACGCGAACAAATGGCGCTTGCGTGTTATAATGAACATGGATGCCTTTGGGTTTGTCAAACACGAGACCTTCCCCGCACACCTGACGGCGTGCGTCTCCATGAGCGTCCGTCCATTCCTACCGTGCCAGGCAGACCTGACGGCCTGCCAGCATTGCCAGATGGTAGGTGATTGGCAGAACAGTTTGGGCTGGATGACAAAAAAGTAATGTCGAAATAGATTGCAGAAGATCAAGTATTTACAAAAGTGACAAATCTGAAATCACTACCGCAGCGGGGTGAGAGGAACACGCGAAACTTATTTTGTCAAGAACAGCAAAGAGTTCTTCAATTTTAGCAACGATGCGAAGCTGCTCGCTGTAAGGGGGAAGCGGGACTACAAGTTTGTCTAACAATCCGGAAGATAGACCTTGAAGTCCTATTCCTTTACCATGTATTTTATCTGTCCATTTATAGAGCATAAGAACATATAGATAAAGAATCTGGCAAACATCCACTTTGGCTCGTAACCTATGGATATGATTTTGAATACAAATGTCATAATCGTAGTTCCAAATAGCTGCTCGTCCAATATCACCTCCTTCACATACTAACAAGTCTCCTTTTTTTACGGTACACTTCTCCAATTCAGAATCCTTAAAACACATCTCTTTTACTTCGGTAAAGTCAAAGCAATTCCAATACACGTTGGAAGTTGTAAGATATGGTTTCAACTGACCTTCTTGAGCATTAGACTTGTTCAAAGCCTTACCTGTATTATGTTGAAATATACTGCCTACTGTTGTCCAACACCATCCTTCGGGCACCTTCCCATAATGCGCGTTATGTCGACAAATGGCATCAAAAGCAACGCTGCCGTCAGTGCGCCCAAGCCAAGTAGATCTCGGGGGTGACAATCACCGTCTCTCTCTCCGGACAGTTCTCATTGGATTCCTTTGAAGGCACGTCTAACTGTCAGTAATGCTGTTGATTGTCCAAGTTTGCGTGCAATTCGCTCCAGTTCCCTTAACGGTTGTTAAGGTCCCAAGTTTCGCATTCCAGTTTTTTTTGCAACACGTATTTTTTTCAAGAAGGATTGAGAATTGTCACTTCCGCACGCGGATATGGGAGGCCGAGACATTCACGAAACAGCCCGTCAGGGCTGAAGGGTTCGGTTGCAAATGCTGTTCACCCATGCGCAGGTTTCGCAGGCTGTAGGCCTGCGGGCAAAAAGAGATGAAACAAACAGGTTTGCGACGCTTCCAAGCGTCGCCTCCTGCGTAGGCCTGTTGATCTGTAGGTGTGTAAGATTGTGTTTTAACTTTTCGGTTTTAATCCTTGTGCTTCCGGCACGCTAAGTCCGTGTTCCAATTTCTTGAAAATATTATCGCATCAGTAACTGTATCTATTATTGATTGAATGAGAATTATCTCCCCTCATATATTGAAAAACAGTCAAGCACATGTCATAACCGCATCAAAAAGGACGGAAACCACCTGCAATCGCTTTTTTATTTAGAAGTGTGCTTTGATGAATATTTATAGTGTCTTTGCAAATAATTAACTAACCACAACTTCGTATGGCGATGAATGATTTCAAAAACTATCTGCTGAGAACAAACATGTCCGAAAACACCATTGCTGCATATACGTATGCAGTCAAGGACTACTTTGCTAAATTCAATGATGTTGACAACCGCAACTTGCTGACATACAAGGCTTACCTTATTGATAACTTCAAACCCAAGACTGTGAATCTCCGCATACAGGCACTGAACAAATACTTGCAATATATTGGCAAAAGGAAAAAAAGGCTTAAATCGGTGAAAATCCAACAGCACTCTTATCTTGAGAACGTCATCAGCATCGCCGACTATAACTTCCTCAAAAACTCCCTGAAGGAAGACGGCCACCATGAATGGTATTTCGTTGTGAGATACCTCGCCGCCACCGGCGCAAGAATCGGCGAATTGATTCAGATGAAAGTGGAACATGTTGATTTGGGATACTTCGACATCTATTCCAAAGGCGGAAAGATTCGTCGGCTCTATATACCAAAAAGACTTCTGGAAGAAACAGTCGTGTGGCTGTGTGCCAAACAGCGTTTGTCCGGTTACCTGTTCCTCAACAGGTTCGGAAACAGGATAACGGCGCGCGGAATCTCTCAGCAGTTGAAGAAATTCGCCGTGAAGTACGGCTTGAACCCCAAAGTGGTCTATCCACACTCTTTCCGTCATCGCTTTGCCAAGAATTTCCTCGATAAGTTCAATGACATAGCCTTGCTTGCTGACCTTATGGGGCATGAGAGCATCGAGACGACGCGAATCTATCTACGCCGCACCGCTACCGAGCAACGGCAGATAGTGGACAGGGTGGTGACGTGGTAAACAAAAAATGACCTCAAACCGTCAACAACATGTTATAACAACAGCAAAAAGAACAGATATTATGCAGCAAACATGACAACATACACCGAAGCAATTTCAGGCAATCAGTTTTTTTGTTTATTTTTGCGTTTGCAAATATAAGGTTTGCAACTGTTTCAACTAAAACATTCACACATGTCAAGATTGTTATTGTCAGCAGACGGTCTGGTGTCGGACGACCCCTACCTCAAACCTTACAAACCGGTGCTGCAGAGAAGGGTCCAGCGGGCGGCGCTGCGCGAGTTGCAGCTCACCGACGGGAAGCGAAGCCTTAACGACATTGCCAACGCACACGAGTACTATGGCCTGCACAGGACACCATCCGGCTGGGTGTTTCGCGAAAAGGCCCCCAATGCGAACGAAGTTTACCTCTACGGCGACTTCACGGGCTGGGAGGTGCGCAAGGACTTTGCCCTGAAACCATTGGGCAACGGCGACTGGGAAATCGAGCTTCCGGCGTTCGCCATTAAAGACGAGATGCTCTACAAACTGTGGATGGTGTGGCAGGGGGGTGCGGCCGAGCGCCTTCCGGCATACGTGCGCCGCGTGGTGCAGGACGACACCACAAAAGTGTTCTGCGCCCAGGTTTGGAAAAAAAATCCCTACAAGTGGAAGAATCCCGCGCCTGGAACCCCACAGCACCCGCTGATCTACGAGGCGCATGTCGGAATGTCGTCGCAGGAGGAGAAAATATCGTCGTATGTCGAGTTCAAAGACTCTATCCTGCCGAGAATCAAAGATTTGGGTTACAACACTTTGCAACTAATGGCGATACAGGAACACCCGTACTACGGCTCTTTCGGCTACCAGGTGTCGAACTTCTTCGCGCCGTCGTTCCGCTTCGGCACACCCGAAGAGCTCAAGGAACTCGTCGACGCCGCGCACGGCCTCGGCATCTCCGTGATTCTCGACATCGTGCACTCGCACGCGGTGAAAAACGAGGCTGAAGGCATCGGGATGTTTGACGGCAGCGACCACCTCTACACGCTGCACGGCGAACAGGGCCGCCATTCGGCCTGGGACTCGCGCTGCTTCGACTACGGGAAGGACGACACGCTCATCTTCCTCCTCTCCAATGTGAAATATTGGCTTCAGGAGTTCCGCTTCGACGGCTTCCGCTTCGACGGCGTCACCAGCATGTGCTATCATGACCA
This sequence comes from uncultured Bacteroidota bacterium, assembly GCA_902796805.1. GTDB lineage: Bacteria > Bacteroidota > Bacteroidia > Bacteroidales > WCHB1-69 > F23-D06. The sequence continues at coordinate 14,781 of CADBQG010000038.1, read as the reverse complement.
CGGCCTTGGCGTCGACTTCGTGAACTACTCCCAATATTTCGACTCTAATGTCAACGACAACGCGCTTGTGTACCTCACACTGGCAAACCGGCTCGTCCGCGAGGTGAATCCCGATGCCATGACGATAGCCGAGGACGTGAGCGGTATGCCGGGTATGGCCTGCCCGGTGTCGAAGGGTGGAATAGGCTTCGACTTCCGTATGTCGATGGGCATCGCCGACTTCTGGGTGAAACTCTTCAAGACGAGAAGCGACGAGGACTTCAATATGAACGAATTCTATTTCCGCATGACCGACAAAAGGCCGGAAGAGAAGACCATCAGTTATGTTGAATGTCACGATCAGGCGCTTGTTGGCGACAAGACTTTGATTTTCAGATTGATAGATAAGGCTATGTACGACAGCATGTCGGTTTTCTCACAGAATATGACGGTGGACAGAGGTGTGGCATTGATTAAGATGGTGCGGCTGCTCACATGCTCGCTGGCGTCGGGAGGCTACCTGAATTTCATGGGCAACGAGTTCGGGCATCCCGAGTGGATTGACTTTCCCCGCGAGGGCAACGGCTTCTCATGCAAGTACGCCCGCCGGCAGTGGAACCTCGCCGACGACCCCGGACTTAAATACCACGGCCTGAACATCTTCGACAGGGACATGATTCATTGTGTGTCCGACAACGACATTTTGTCTGCATATCCGAGACTGCTCTGCTGCAATGAGGGCGACAAGGTTCTGGCCTACGAGAGGAACGGATTGGTGTTCGTCTTCAACTTCCACAGTGAGAAGTCTTATACAGAGTATGCAATAGTGTGCGACGAAGGCGACTACAAGATAGTCCTCGACACAGACTCAAGGCTGTATAACGGGTTTGGCAACCTCGACGAGGAAATGACATACTCTACAACAGAGTTCAACGGATCAGACAGACTTATGCTATACATCCCCTCCCGAACTGCCGTAGTCTTGCGCAAGATGTCTTGACGGCGAGGCGAAGTGCGAAGGCACCGCGTTCCATTTTTAGAAAAAAAACGTCCTTTTTGCGTTGCAATAGGCTGGATGTTCGTTTTTTTTTCTTAAATTTGCCGCTCGAAATGGATTTTTGCGAAAAATGTCTGTTTCGACAAGTTCAACAACAACAAATCTTATGGGTAAAAAAACGTTAAAACGAACCAGAAGCCTTCTCGGCGCGGTTTTCTTTGTCTGCATCACGCTGATGTTCCTTGACTTTACGGGAACACTGCACAAATATCTCGGATGGATGGCCAAAGTGCAGTTCCTTCCAGCCGTTATGTCGGTGAATGTTTTGATTATCGTGGCGATTCTTGCCGTTACGTTGGTTTTCGGCAGGATATACTGTTCAGTGATATGTCCTTTGGGTGTGTTTCAGGACGGAGTGGCGCGCATTCATAATGTTTTCAAGAAAAACAGGTACACTTTTTCGAAGGCCCACAATATTCTGAGGTATATCTTTCTCGGCATACTTGTGGCCGGGCTGATATTCGGTGTCGGTTCGATAGTGGCGCTTCTTGCCCCGTATTCGTCATACGGTCGCATTGTGCAGAACCTCTTCTCGCCGGTTTACCAATGGTGCAACAACGCTCTTGCGGCGCTGAGCGGACGGTTCAACAGTTACACATTCTATTCAAAAGAGGTGTGGATCAGGAGTTTGCCGACTTTCGTGATTGCAGCTGTTACGTTTGTGTTGGTTGTAGTGTTGTCGTGGCGCAACGGCCGCACGTACTGCAACAACGTCTGCCCGGTAGGCACTTTCCTCAGCTTTTTCTCCCGTTTCTCGTGGTTCAGGATGCACATCGATGAAGACAAGTGCATAAAGTGCGGCATGTGTACCAAAAACTGCAAGGCCTCGTGCATTGACGGCAAGAACGGCTATGTTGACTATTCGCGCTGCGTGTCATGCGGCAACTGCATGGCTGTATGTCCAAAGGGCGCCATCGACTATAAGCACTTGCCGCGTAAGGCAGCAGCGCCGGCTTCCGGGCAGACCTCCAATGGCAATGGCGTTGACGAGGGCAAGCGCGCCTTCCTGATAGGCTCCGCCGTGGCAATAGGCTCCGCTGCGCTGGCCCAGGAGAAGAAGAAAGTTGACGGCGGCCTCGCATTCATCGAAGACAAGGTCGCGCCTGAACGCAAGACTCCTGTCGTGCCCGCCGGCGCGCGCTCCTTGGCCAACTTCCGCACGCGCTGCACCGGTTGCCAGCTCTGTGTGTCGCAGTGCCCCAACGACGTGCTGCGCCCGTCAACGGATCTCATGCACCTGATGCAGCCTGTTATGTCGTTCGAGAAAGGCTATTGCCGCCCCGAGTGCACCTCCTGCAGTGATGTGTGCCCTACAGGCGCCATAACCAAGATACTGAAAGAGGAGAAGGCTGTTACAAAGAAGGGGCAGGCATTCTGGGTGCACTGGAACTGCGTGGTGTGCAGCGACGGCGTCAGCTGCGGAAACTGCGCCCGCCACTGCCCTGCGGAAGCCATCGAGATGGTTCCTTACGAAAGCGAGACCCCGAACCTCTTTGTCCCCTCGGTGAACGAAAACAAGTGCATAGGCTGCGGCGCCTGCGAGTATGTATGCCCGGCGCGCCCGCTGTCGGCCATCTATGTCGAGGGTGTCGAGCAACACCGCATACTATAATAACTTATTCAACTTAGTCATAACACATTATTATACGAAAAAACATGGCAAAAAGAGATATATCAAGAAGGGATTTCCTGAAAATGCTTGGGATAGGAGTGGCTTCGGCTGCTGCGGCCACCGCCGCAGGATGCGCAAAAGACAAAAACAAGCAGTCGTTGCCGCTGACCATCGAGAAGGGCGCAATGACCTACCGCACTAACCCCAACACTGGCGACAAAGTGTCGCTGCTCGGGTTCGGGATGATGAGGCTTCCGGTGGTGGAGGCCGACGCCCCGCGAGGCGCTTCCGGCAGGGAAGTGTCGGCGCCCATCGACCAGGAGATGGTAAACAGAATGGTTGACAAGGCCATCGAATACGGCGTGAACTATTTCGACACCTCCCCGGCTTACTGCCAGGGCAGGAGCGAGAAGTCGACGGGAATAGCCCTCGCACGGCATAAGCGCGACGAGTTCTTCATAGCCACAAAACTCTCCAACTTCGCGCCTGCCACATGGTCCAGGCAAGCCTCCATCGAGATGTTCCAGAATTCGCTCAAGGAGCTGCAGGTGGACTACATCGACTATCTGCTTCTCCATTCAATAGGCGGCGGCCAGGACGCGATGGAAACACTCCGCAAGCGCTACTACGACAACGGCATCCTCGACTATCTGCTCGAACAGCGTGAGAAAGGCGTGATCAGGAATCTTGGATTCTCATATCATGGCGACATAAAGGCCTACGACTATCTGCTCTCCCGTCACGACGAGTACAAGTGGGACTTCGTCCAGATTGAGATGAACTACCTAGACTGGCACTTTGCCAACGAGATAAACGACCGCAACACCGACGCCGAGTATCTTTACGGCGAGTTGGTTAAGAGAAACATCCCGGCGGTCATCATGGAGCCGTTGTTGGGAGGCCGCCTCGCCAATGTCCCCGACCACATTGCCAGCGAGATGAAGGAACGTGAGCCGCAGCGAAGCATCGCCTCGTGGGCGTTCCGCTTCTGCGGCACGTTCCCCGATGTGCTGACTTCGTTGAGCGGCATGACTTACATGGATCACCTTGACGACAACCTACTGACACATTCGCCAATGGTGCCTCTCAATGAGGAAGAACTCGACTTTCTTGAAAACATCGCCGAGAAAATCTACAATCTGAAGAATATCCCGTGCACAGCCTGCCAATACTGTATGCCATGTCCTTACGGCATCGACATCCCCGGTGTCTTCTCGCATTACAACAGGTGCATAAAGGAAGGCAATCTGGCGAGGACGTCAGATGACACCGACTACAGGAAGATGCGCAAGGCGTTTCTCGTGGGATATAGCAGGAACCTTCCCAAGGAGCGCCAGGCCGACCACTGCATCCAGTGCGGCGAATGCGTTACGCACTGCCCGCAGCGCATCAACATCCCGCAGATGATGCAGATGGTTGACGAATATGTGGAGAAGTTGAAGCAGGACACCCTGTAGAATAAACGCGGCTTCCTAATAAACATCAATCCATTCGTATGGGTTGGTTGTGTGTTCCACAAATTTAATGAAATCCTGCCTCGAGACTATCAAAGAGGCGGTGTTGACGCACGGATGGAAGCTCAGTTTGTCCGCCTCTTGGAGTTTACTGTCAATGAACAGGGTTACATGGTGTTCCTCGTCGTTTATGAGTCCGAAGGGCGTTACCGACCCGGGCTTCACCCCGAGGTATTTTGACAGCCTTTGTTCCGATGCAAAGCTGAGTTTGCCTTGGTGCAGCCGCTTCTCGATGCTGTGTATGTCCATCGAGCAGTCGCAGTCGAGGACCACAAGATAGTGCCTGTTGCCTTTGTGGTTGCGGAAGAAGAGGTTCTTGCAGTGCTTTGCGTCGTGGCCTGCCCAGTACTGCTTTGCAATCTCAATGGTCGGTGCCTCGGGATGCTCGATGTATTCGTATTCTATCCCAAGTTTTTCAAGAAGTTCGTATAGTTTTGGATCTCCGTTCATGGTGTTTTTTTAATGGTGGATGTTGGTCTGCAACTTCGCTAAAATTCAACAAGAAGTTTCACGTTGACCAGCCTTCCGGTGAGATATGTGGGTATGGGTCGCTGTATGTTGTGGATGTCGCTGATCCACATGTACGACGACACATTGTTGGTTCCTAACAGGTTGAAAACTTCCACATACACTCCGGCGTTCTTTATGCTGCGCAGGAATTTCGAATTATGTCTCATTCTGTCGCGGCTCTGTTCGAGGAACATGAACGAGAGCCCGAGGTCGACGCGGCGGTACCAGGTGGTCCTGAACACTCGCAGTGCGGGCTCGGCCTTCGGCGGGCCGTAGGGAGTGCCGCTGGCGAACACGAAGTTGAGGTGCACCCTGAACTGTGGGAAGAAAGGTATGTGATCCTGGAAGAAAAGGTTGAAGGCCACGCGCTGGTCGGTGGGGCGAGGTATGTAGCCAACCTCCACGATGTTGCCGTTGGCATCGGTGGTGTGGTCGCCGTAAACGTCCTCCATGGTCTTCATCAATGAAACCGAGAACCACGACTCCAGGCCGCGCACGAACTCGCCGCTTATGCGCAGGTCGATGCCGGTTGCGAAGCCCTTGGCGTTGTTGCTGCCGCTGTATATTATCTGCACATTGTTGACGTTGTACGTTATGAGCCTGTCGAGATACTTGTAGTAAGCCTCGGCCGTGAACTTGAAGGGGCGGCGCCACAGTTTGAAGTTGTATTCCGTGCCGGCCACGACCTGGTACGACCGCTGGGACCTGATGTTGTGGTTCAGTGTGCCGTCGGGGTAGCGCATCTCCCTGTAGAAAGCGGGCTGGTAGTAGAGTCCGGTGCGGAGGCTGAAGGTCCAGTCGTGCTTCCATCGCGGCCTGTAAACGAACGCCGCGCGTGGCGAGACGGTGAACTCCTTGGTGTTGAAGGTCCAGTAGTGGAAGCGAAGACCGCCGGTGAGCGAGAACCTGTTCAGGCTGTCGCCGTCGATCTTCCAGGTGTCCTGAACGAAGCCCGTGAACCGCCAGGTGTTGAGGGTGTTGTAGGAACGCAGGTAATTGTTCTCCCCGAACACGAGGTCGCGCGCGGAGTGCCCGAACACCACCACCTCGCCTGGCGTCGTGTGGACTTGCGGCAGGGTGTATCCTGATGAATCGGTCATGATCCACTCGTTTATTCTGTCGGTTATGTACTCGTTCTGAGCCTTCACGCCCCATTCTAACCTGTTGTGGAACGGAAGGGTGTGGTCGCCCTGAATGTCTGCGGCCGTGACCACCGACGTGAGCCTGTTGCGGGCATGTTCAAGATAGGAGCCGTAGCCCAGGAGGTCGCCTTCCTCGGCCTCGCCGGGCCCTGAAATTATGAGCTCGTGGAGCCAGTACTGCGCCAGGATGTCGTATGTCTCGTGCTCTTTGGCATAGTAGGACGACAAGATTGCCTTGTAGGTGCTCGTCGGATTCGGTCTGTATGTGAATGTGAGACCTCCCAAATAGCTCTGATAGCGGTCCACCTCTTGCCCCTCATAGAAGGCCCTGAAGTTGGTGGCCTGGTCGATGCTGCCGCTGTTCTTCGAGACGCTGTCGGGGATGAACTTGTAGCTGTTAAGCGAGATGTTCCCCAGGAGACTAATGCTGAGCTTCCTCGTGGCGTTCCAGTTGAGGAGGAACTGCGTGTCGAAGAAGTTGGGCTTGTAGTTGCCGGTGGTCTCAAGGGATTTCAGGAGGTAGCTGTTCGACTTGTACCTAACCCCTATGAGGTATGAGAAGGTGCTGTCGACGCAGCCCTCCACGTGGGCGTTCGCGCCCAACAGGCTCGCCGACACCGACCCGCCGAAGGCCGTAGGCTCCTTGTAGCGCACGTCCAGCACCGACGACATCTTGTCGCCGTACTTCGCGTCGAAGCCGCCCGCCGAGAATGCCACGTTGCCGGTGAGGTCGCTGTTTATGAACCCCATGCCCTCCTGCTGCGCGTTGCGCACAAGGAACGGACGGTAAATCTGTATCCCGTTGACGAAAACAAGGTTCTCGTCGAAGTTGCCTCCGCGCACGTTGTACTGCGAGCTTAGCTCGTTGCCCGACGACGTGCCTGGAAGCATCTTCACCAACGACTCCATGCCGCCCGAAGGCGACGGCAACTGGAACGTGAGCTTCGGGTTGACCTGTATGTAGCCGTCCTTCCCGCCGCCGGTGATGTTGACGGCTTCCAAACGCTCACCGTTGGTCTTCATCGTTATCACAAAGTTGTCGCCAAAACGGTGTGTCGACGGCACTGTTGCAAGCGTGTCGCGGTGGCTCAGGTGCTGCACGAAAAGCCGTATCTCCCTGTTCTGCGGCAAAGAGAGCGAGAACTGCCCATGCTCGTTGCTCATCGACTGCACGTCGAGGTCAAGCGCCCTTACAACTGCATTCTCTATGGGATAGCCCTCCTCGTCCTGCACAATGCCGTGCAACTGTCTGTTCTGGCCGTACGACACGGACAGGCACAGCATCAGCAAGGCCGCTATGTGGAGTCTTCTCAACATTATTTTCACACAAATTACGGAAAAAAGCCCCTTTTATTGTGCAGGATAAAAAAAAACTGCCGTAAAACATGCGGCAGTTTCCGTTATTTCTGTGGAACCCTGAGACTACAGGATGCCTTTCTTGCTTGCTTCAACAAGGCACTGGTAAACGCCTTTCTTGTTTATGTTGCGCATACCGTGCGCCGAAACCTTCAGATAAATCCACTCGTCCAGCTCAGGAACGTAATATTTCTTGGTATGAAGATTTGGTCTGAACTTTCTCTTTGTCTTGATGTTGGAGTGTGAAACGTTGTTTCCAACTATCGCTTTCTTTCCTGTGATTTGGCAAACTCTTGACATAATATCCTCTTTTTCTGTTGTTCTGTGTTTGATTTTTTCGGACGGCAAAGATACACTTTTTTTTTATTCAACAGTGTACTGTCGGGAATTTTCTGTCGAGGTTCGCCTTTGCTGCTTTTACAGCATCTTTTTTAGCGAATAAGAGTATGGACGAAGACCCTGAAAAGATGACAATGCCTTGCCTTTTTCTGAAAGCGTCGGACATTCCGACAGGCGTTTTGCGAATAGTTGTCCAATTTTCGATAGTCCAGTCAGAAGTTTCACCATATGCGTGAACGGCGATATTTTGTTAATAAATTGTTGAAAACTTTCAAAAAGAATAATCTCGTATGATGTAGTAATAATATAATTTTGTCAGTTTTTATTTAGTTGAGTGAATTAAGATTTCAAATATCAAAAAAACCAAATATGAAAAAGATTCTACTGTATTTATTGCTCAGTTTTGCCTCAATGATCACGGCATTCTCCCAACCGTTGCTTTCCGAAGGCTTCGAGGGCTCGATGTTCCCGCCCTCCGGCTGGACGGTGTCGGGCGACTCCTATCAGAATTGGAACAGTTCCCCGCAGCAGAAGAATTCGGGCGCACTCTCCGCCTTCCATCAATACCAGAACGGCGGCAACGGATACCTGATAACCCCTCAGGTGACTTTGTCCGAGAATTCGGTTCTTAGTTTCCACGTGGCGGCGAATTTCCATACATTCGCGTCTTCCACGGTCTTCACTGTGGAAATATCCGAGACCGGTATAACACCGTCCGACTTCACGGTGGTGCATACCGTGTCCTCACCGTCGGCAAGCAACGTTTTCCAACTCGAGGAAGTTGACCTGTCGTCATATACCGGACAGTCGATATACATCGCATTTCACATTGTTGACAACAACGGCACAGGATATTTCCTCGACGACGTGCTTGTTGAGGCCATGCCTGCTTGCGCAAAACCGCAGAACCTCGCCTTCGTGAGTTCCACTGCAAACACGGCTTCACTTTCGTGGGATGCCATCGTGAACGCTGAAACATACACTGTTGAATATGCGCTCTTTAGCGAGCCGGCTTGGGACAACGCCTTGAGCATCTCTTCCGGAGCGGCCTCGACTACGATAGACGGCCTCGAGCCAGGCATGGGCTATAAAGCGCGTGTGAAGGCCGACTGCGGCTCCGCCGACGGTGAAAGCCAGTACAGCAGCGAGATCTTCTTCAACACGGAATGCGAAGCAGTTGGCCAGCTTCCGTACACCTGCGACTTCGACAACTTGATTACGGTGGGTGCATCGCCGCTCACCGTGTGCTGGGAGCGCTTGAACAATCAGTCACACCCATACGTGAACACTTACGCCAGCATGGCCCACAGCGGCGCCAACGCACTGCTTTGGATTCCCGCTGTCAGCGGGACTATAGTGCTGCTTCCCGCTGTCGACAACGCCTCGTATCCGCTTAACACGCTGCAGATATCCCTGTATGGCAGGAACTATAGCGGCAACTCGAAGATTGAAGTCGGTGTGGTTACCGACATTGACAATCCGGCGTCTTTTGTGCCGGTGCACACCGCCGACCTGACAACTGCTTATTCGCAGGTCGTTGTGTCGCTAATGGATCTGGAGGTCTCCGAAGGGCGCATTGCGTTGAGAAGTGTCAACAACAACGACTATATATATATTGACGACGTTACTATGGAGACAATACCGGATTGCTCGCAGCCCAGCGCCCTTGTGGCGCAGGTTGAGGGTACAGCAGCGTCGTTGTCGTGGCAGTCTACAGCCTCTACTTTCGTCATACACTACAAGAAGGCCACCGAGCAGGAATACACTGTGATAGAAAACGCCGCACTGTTCAACGGAGTCTATTTCCTCGACGACCTGGAGAACAATATGCTGTACCAATGGTACGTGACTGCAAACTGCGGCGGCGAGGCGTACACGTCGAGCGTGAGCAGCTTCACCGTGTGCTCTCCGGTTGAGCAGTTCCCCGTGGTGTGGGAGTTCGAGACCGGGACCGTAGGTTCGTTCCCGCTGCCATACTGCTGGACCAGAAAACAGGGTGTGAATCAGCCGTACTGCTACAACGGCGGCTATGGCGGTGGCAAGGCGCTGCTGTTCTCGAATTACGACTACGACAACCCGGGCTCAACAAAGTATGTGGCAATGCCTCAGGTTGATGTCGTGAACCACCCTATTTCAACATTGCAGCTGTCGTTTCTGGCATATAACGACGATGGCAACGGCAAGTTGGAAGTCGGCCTCATGACAGACCCTTCGGATGAGACAACATTCACTGTTGTGCAAACTTTAACGGGGATAGACTCTGACTACCAGCTCTATGAGATAGGTTTTGCGGGGCACGAGGGCGACGGTTCGTATGTTGCGCTGCGCAGCGTGCCGCTGTCTGCCGACGACTTTTCTGAAACATACATCGACAATGTGACATTGGAACTTTTGTCCACATGCCAGCGCCCGGAGAACCTCGTGGCAAGCAGTGTCACCACCGACGAGGCAGTTCTCGTATGGACATCCGATGCCACAAACTACAACCTCTACTACAGGGCGCACGGCGAGGAATTCACTGTGGAGGAGGACATCTCCTTTGACGAGGGCTATCCGCTAAACAATCTCCTCCCCGGCACAACTTACGAGTGGTATGTTGAAGCATTGTGCGGCGACGGCACCGCGCCTGTAAGCGTGCACTCTTTCTTCACTACCGAATGTGTGAACATACAGTCCGACGAACTTCCTTTTACGATGGGTTTTGAAGGCCTCGACAACTACTCTGTGCCAAACTGCTGGACACGCATAGCCTCCTCGTCGGATTATTCTGGGAGCGTGTATCCGAGTGTGTACAACCATAGTTCATATTCTCACGGCACCGGAAGTGCAAGCCTGAAGTTCACGCCGTATGTGAATTACAACCAGCCCAATGTCATCGCGCTGCCTAAAATCGACGAGGATATCCACGCCCTGAGAATGACGGTCTTCATGAAGCCCGGCAACAACTCCCTTACATACGGCAATATGCAGGTCGGCCTCATGTCTGACTTGGACGATCCGGAGTCGTTTGAACTTGTGCTGAATGTTGCGGCCTCCGACCTCGAGAGTTCGTCGTATGCGAAGTACATAGTGCAGTTTGACGAGACCGCGCTTGACGGTGTCGACAACCACATAGTGTTCCGCTGCCTCGCAAATTCAGGAAGCAGCTGGTACGTTGACGACATCAAGGTTGACTACATCCCCGACTGTTCTGAACCCATGAACCTCTTATCCACTGAGGTTGGCAGCAACTCTGCAAAGCTGTCGTGGACAGGGAATTCGGAGTACTATCGGCTGTTCTACAAGAAAGAGTCGGATGAAGGATATGATTCTCTTGACGTTACGCTCGAGGATGGTTATTTCATTCTTGAGGAACTCGAGCATTCCTCGAAGTACAACTGGTTTGTGAAGGTTGAGTGCGACGACGAGGTTCTCTCGAGTTCGGTGAAGAGTTTCACCACGCTGTGCCTCCCGCAGACACAGCTTCCAATCACGTGGGAGTTCGAGACCAACAACACCGCCGGGTCAAACTACAATCCGCTTCCTTCATGTTGGCTCCGTGTGAGCGGGAATTTCCCGTACGTGTACAACTCGCCGAGCAATGCATACCAGGGGTCGAGGACGCTGTACTGGCCATACAACCAGAGCGGTACGGGTGTTCTCCCGCCGTTCGACACAGAGACTTACCCGATAAACACTCTCTACGTGTCGTTTGTCGCAAGGTCGAACTATTCCACGCCAACATCTCTGATAGTAGGCGTGATGACCGACGTGGCCGACGCCCAGACCTTCGTGCCTGTTTCTACAATTGTACCTACTAACCAGTACCAGAGCTATATAATCCCGCTCAATCCATACACGGGTGAAGGACAGTATGTTGCCCTGAAGTATGAGAACGTTCAGAATGCGCTTTATATCGACAGTCTTACCTTGGGACAGATGTCGGACTGCTCGCAGCCAATCCAGCTGTCGGCAAGTCCAAGGGCCGTCTCCGCAGTGCTTTCGTGGAGTTCCACCGCCGAAGAATTCGTCCTCTATACAAAGGATGAATCCTCAACTGAATACATGGAGACCGAGGTTGTGTTGGATGAGAACGGAGAGTACGAACTTGTGGGTTTGCAGCCCTCAACGACTTACAGCTGGTATGTGGCCGCTGTGTGCGATGACGGGCTTGTTGAGAGTAATACAGTAGAGACTTTCACCACGCTGTGTCTGCCAGTCTCAGCCGACTCTCTGCCTTACGAGATGGACTTTGAGAACACGGCGCTTTACACGATACCAGCCTGCTGGACTTTGCTCGACTTTTACTCATCGTCGTACAGCTCGATCATTTACCCGTTCACATACCAAAGCCCCACATATTCGCATGGAGGCAGCAGGTGCCTGCACATGATGCCATACATGAATTCCGGCAGGGCCAACATCTTCGCACTGCCCATGATAGACGCTGAAATCAACGACCTTGACCTCGAATTCTTCCTCAGGCCCATGTCAAACTCCTCCGAGTATGGGCGCGTTGAGATTGGAGTGATGTCGAATCTCGGTTCGCCCGAAAGTTTTGAGCTTGTGAAAACCATCGTCGCCACGGATTTTGAAGGCCCGGTGTATCAGAAGTTCAGGGTGTCTTTCGAGAACACTCAACTTTCAGGAAATGATAATTTCATCGTGTTCCGTTGTTACAACCAAGTCGGACTGTCTTGGTTCCTCGACGATATTGTTGTTGACTACCGCGCCAACTGCCTGAGTCCGGAAAATTTGCAAGTTGACAGTGTGGGCGAGGACTTCGCAGTGCTTTCATGGACTGGAAACACCGACGACTACAGATTGTATTACAAGGGACTTGACGAAGAAGTCTTCAATATGCTCGTTGTGTCGTTGGATGAAGAAGGAAGGTATGTTCTTGAAGATCTTGAGCCGTCGAACATCTATACTTGGTATGTGGTTTCGGTATGCACCGAGGAGGAGGATTCTGATCCGAGCAACACAAAGACGTTTGCTACAGAGTGCCTGCCGATTGTCTCTCTGCCGAAGACCTGGGACTTCACTGGCGACAACAACGGCGGCACGCAGGTGTATCCACTGCCTATGTGCTGGAAACGGATTTCAAACAACGGCTATCCGTTTGTGTATGAATATGTTCAGGATTCATATTTGGCTTTCGATCTCTATTACAAAGGCACCTATGCCGTGTTGCCAAGAATCGACAACTCAACATACAGTTTGTCTGACCTGTCGATTTCTATGAACGCTGCTCTTCAGGATGGTGGCTATCAGGGAGCACTTTTGGAAGTTGGTGTTATGACTGATCCTCTTGATGCATCCACTTTCACGCTTGTAAATACAGTGAACACATTTAACAATGCTCCGCAAGACATTGAGGTGTCTTTTGAAAATTATACTGGAGAGGGCGACTATATTGCAATCAGAACAAGTCCAAGCGTTATGAACTATGATGTGGTATATGTTTATGAGTTGTCGGTTTTCGAGAGACCAGATTGTGAATCTGTGAGCAATCTCGTTCTTACTGATGTTTCAAGCAATTCTGTTGAGTTAACCTGGACAGGTGAAAGTGAGACGGGTTTTGTTGTGGAATATAAAGAAGTGGTTGCTTCAGAGTGGAATGTTGCCGGAAATACTGCGAATAATAATTATACTATCACACAACTGCAAAGCGGCACAAAGTACAATGTGCGTGTAGCTCCGGTATGCGAGGGTGTTGTTATGTATCGTACTTTGGATGTGATGACACTCTGCGAGGTTGTGAACGAATTTCCATATAATGAATCGTTTGAAAGCGGGGACTTAGGGTGCTGGTATAACGAAACCTTGGCAGGAAATCATGAATGGGAAATATACGAGTCACAATATGTTGTCGGCTATACATCTGACGGCAATTATTCTGCCACGTTCACCTACCATCCAGGCTCTTCCGCATGCCTTGTCTCACCTACTTTCGACTTGAGCGCAATGCAGAATCCCGTGTTGAGATACGATTACTACGCCGGTTCATACCAGAACGTATGCGACACCATGGGCGTGTATTACCGCACATCCCCTGCCTTGGACTGGACTTACCTCTCGTCAAATCCCGATAATGGCGGCAATGCTTCTTTTGCCACATATACGGTTGAACTGCCTGATCCGAGCGCCTCGTATCAGATCATGTTCTTCGGAGCCGGAATGAATGGCTACGGCATCTATCTCGACAATATAAACATAATGGATACGATATTCGCCGAAGAATGTATGGTTCCCACAGGCCTTGCAGTTTCCGACCAGACACAGAACACTGCTAACGTAACCTGGGCAGCCGGCGGCAACGAGACTTCGTGGAAACTCCAGTACAAGCTCGCCTCCGAGAACGGCTGGGTTAACCCTGAAGTTACTGTCAACGCAACTCCTTCATACACAATCACCGGTCTCACCGCCGGCACCGACTACGAGGTGCGCGTGAAGGCAGTTTGCGGCGCAGGCAATGAGAGCGACTGGACAGAGTCTGTTGCGTTCACCACCTTGAACGAAGACCAGGAGCCTTGCAACGCGCCCACGAACGTTACTGTTACCGACTTCGGCAAGAACAGCATCACAATCACATGGGATGCCAACGGTGCATCGAAGTGGGCGGCTCAGTACCGCAAGCAGGGCGCGAGCGAATGGACGATGGGCAGCGACAACATCACCGTTGCTACCTACACGTTCAGCGGCCTCGAGGAGGCAACATCTTACGAATATCAGGTTCAGGCCGTCTGCGACGGCACAACCAGCGCATGGTCGCAGATTGGAAGCCATAGCACCGGCATCGACAGCCGCCTGATGAACAGCGTGAGCCTGTATCCTAACCCGGCCACCAACCACGTTGACGTGCTTGTGAGCGACAACAGCGTTAACGTTTCACGCCTCGAGGTGTATGACGTTTACGGCAAGCTTCTGAACGAGGTTGAGGTTGTTGACAACCCGACCAGGATCGACGTTTCGTCCATCGCGAGCGGCGTTTACTTCGTGAAGGTTATCACCGGCGAGGGCGTTGCCACGAAGACGTTCGTTAAGAAGTAGGAATTAGGAGTTAGGAATTAAGAAGTTAAGAAACTGAGAAATTAATTCCTAATTACTGAATGAAACAGGGACGGGGCTTGCTCCGTCTCTGTTTATTTTTGCGCTTCGTCTCTACCTTTTTTATTCTATGTCGTCTCGTTGTTTAAAGGAAACTATCGGTGTCCGGTAAAACTTTTTCGATGATGTTTAAGTCACTGTGTGTTTGTTACTGCACGTTTGTGGTGAATTTCTCCCCCTTCT
>CADBQG010000037.1 GCA_902796805.1 uncultured Bacteroidota bacterium | reverse complement strand
TATGTGTTCCTCGGAGAGTGTCCCAATCCCTTTTTCGCAAAAGATCAGCTAAAAGATCTTTTCCTTTGGCTCTCAAAAACTCGTCAAAAGTCATCGGATACATTTTAATGATGTTCACTTTGCCGACGGGAAATGACTCCCCGTGTCGCATCGTGCCCCCTAACAAGGAACCTGCAACGCATACGTGCTGTTCTGGTGCATTTTCACAGAAATACTTGAGAGAAGAGAGACCTCGCTGCAGCTCCTGCACTTCATCGAGGATAATCAACGTTTCTCCGGGTATGATGGTCTCTCCCGTAATGGCGCTGATACTGAGCAAAATTCGATCTATAGCATAATCCTCTGTGAACAAATCCTTTACACGTTCGTTGTGATCGCAGTTAATATATGCTATATTTTTATAGAAAGATTGGCCAAAGTACTTTAATATATGTGTTTTGCCCACCTGTCGGGCACCCAACAGAAGCAAAGGCTTCCTGTATGGTGACATTTTCCAATTTATCAGCTCATTTATAACATTTCTATACATACAGATGATTTTATCCAGCTGCAAAAAATACAAAAAAATGAGCGACTATTTTAATAAGAATGCATTTTTATGAGCGACTTTCTTATCTGGAAATACAATTTTATGCAACTTGTTGAATAATAATTAAATGTCTAAATCACACTTGTTATGATTATTGAGCCGACAATGGGGTTCTTTTTCTTGAGCAGGACGGTTTTAATCCAGAAATTGGCAAGATTCCAATAGGAAGAAGCTTTCATTACAGTGTCTCGATGGTTTTCTGCAGTGCTTCAAGGAACCGTGCCGCATCGCCGCCGTCCATCTGCACGTGGTGGAACTGGAACGAAACGGGCAGCTTGGTTTTGAACCACTCTTTGCGATATTTGCCCCACATCACCATGGGGTTGAGGAACTTGTCGGTGTATTGGTTTACGATGCAGTCGAGTTCTGTCTGGATCATCGCGGAGGTGCCGACAATCATATAGCCGTCGAGGAAGCTGCTCGCACACTCTTCCGCCACCTTGGTGGTCAGCGCAATATAGTCGCGGTTGAACTGCTGCAGGTCGGCATTGAAGGGGATGTCGCAGGAGTTAATGCCGCCCTTGCGGTTGCGCACCACCACGTTGACGGCAATCTGGTCGTAGCGGAAAAGTTTGCCGTCCTCGGGCAGCAGGTGCAATTCCTCCGTCCCGGAAGCTGTCTTTCCGATGCACCAGCACATCAGCGTGTTGAACTTTATGCCGCTCTTCCGGCTGGTTTTCAGTAGGTTGCTCACGTTCATCTTCTTCACCAGCGTCACCATCGGCATCGGAGCGGTCATCCACATCTCGAAAGCGAAGGCACGCGGGGTTTCTTTGGGGTTGACTTCTTGTTTCATATTGATTGGTTATTCTTTTTCGATTTTAGGCATAAGGAACTGTTCTACCAGCTCTTTGATCCGTTCCTTCGTCAACCAGGAAAGAAAAAAAGCAAATCAGTCCAAGGGGTTGAATATTGTATTTCATTGTTTAGCTGCATTCCGCAGCTCTGGCAAAATTTCTGTTCCATCATTTATTACTTTACTCTTTTTTGTTTTCAAACAGGGAGACAGCCAAGCAAGCCAGGCCTACGCCCAGAAGCAACATACCTGTTTCCTGATCCAGTTTCTTCAAAACGGACAATACTATGACCGCGACACCCATGGCAAGAGCAACTGCCCTGAAAATCAAATTGATAATCTTTTTCATTTTATATATTTTTGGTTTAAACGATAATGCTTTGTTAACAACAATGTATGTCAAAATGGCGAGGATGGCAAACAATTTCTTTTTTAAGTTTCGCATGTTTGTTTTCAACTATATGTATATCAGAAAAAAAGCCTTTTCTTGCAAAGGTGTTGTCATTCTTGATGCCGAGACTCGCGTCCGCACAACATTTCCGGCTACGGCACATCGTGCCGGCGCGGGACAATTCCCCTTCTATTTTAGAAGGGGTGGCCGTAGGCCGGGGTAGTAATATGGGCATCATCATTCCTTTTTTAATCATCCTCATGCTCGTAATTCTCAACAATGTATTTCCTCAAATCCGCAAGCACGATGTTCACATGCTGCAGCACGTCAAAGTCTGTCGTGTGGAACACCTTCAAACCGAGACCTTCCAGATACTTGTCCCGTTGTGCGTCATAGTCAGCCTTCCCGTTGTGTGAGTTTCCGTCAATCTCTATTACGAGTGCGAGCCTTTTCACGAAAAAGTCAACGATATAGTTGCCGATGACCTTTTGTCTGTCAAAATCAAGGCCGTGGAACATTTTCTTGCGCACTTGTTTCCAGAACGCAATCTCGGCCATGTTGCCAGCCCTTCGATTCTTGCGGGCATAGCCCAACAACGCCCTGTTTTCAGGGAGAGCATGGACATAGTGGTCTTTGATTCGTATATTGTTGATGAGGGTCATTTTTCACAAGGAATTCTGATGTTTAATATTACTACCCCGCCCTACGGGCACCCCTTCTAAAATAGAAGGGGAGTTCGCCCGCGCCGCAGCGGCCTGCGGCGGCCGGAAACATTCTTCACTCGCTTGTTTTTCTTCTTTTTTTAACATGCGAAACTTGAGTTTCTTTTTATTTCCCAGTACAGAGACGCTGTTTTGTCTTTTTTACTTTGCTGTATTTGGCCTTGACGATTTCGTAGGAGTTGCGGGTAAGGTCGCGGAGCAGGTCGTCGGGGGCGGCGTTTGGGTTGATGCCGATCCAATGTTTTGACGACTCGTTGTATGGATTGCCGATACAACTGTATTGCATCTTCAAGTCCTCGATGCGCTCGGGCTGGCATTTGAGCGAGATGACCGAGAATTCGTTGCAGTCGAAGAAGGAAAACATGTGGCCGCAGATGTAGAACACCAGCACGCCATCGCCGCCCTTGAACTTCTGGAACGGCAGTTTCTCTTCGACCTCCGCATCTAACGACAGGCAATAATCACGATAATCTTCTATGTTCATTTTTCAGTTTTTTTCAACAAATATAAGAGATTTATGAAAAAGAATTATTTTAATAGCATACATTTACGTAAATCGGCGTTATTTCCCGGCATCTCGCATAATCTCCGCCAACGACACTTGAGGATGATGGTACTGATGTTCTTTCGGAGTTGGCTTGCGGCCGAACTCCACGGCCTGCTGCGGGCAGAAGTGGACGCAGGCGAGGCATTGCGTACAATGCTCCCCGCACCGGGCCTTGCCATCGGCGACGACGATGTTTCCCTGCGGACAGACGTTGGCGCAGATGCCGCATCCAATGCATTTCTCCGCATTGACGGCCGGAGTGAGCATCGGCAGAGTGCTACGCTGCACAGCCGGCATGGCGCACAACGCCCCGACAGGCCCCCACCAGGCGTAATGCAGGCAATGCCTCTCCGCCTTCACCTCCTCAATGATGCGCTCCAACCGCGGCGCATACTTTCCGAACTTCCACATCTGGTCGTTGGGATTGCGCCCGAACCCCACCGCACTGTTGTCAGGAACACGGATCTTCTGACTGTAATCCAACCGTAAACCCTTGTCTGCCAAAACCTTTTTCGCCCACCATATCGCGTTGCCCGCCTGCGCACCGCAAGGAACGACGATGAACGTGTAGGCTTTTCGTGGCAGCTGAAGCCTCGGCAGCAACTCTTTCACCGCATTGGGGGCGTTGAACCAATAGCACGGATAGACGAATCCGACGCGTTTCTCTTGTGATAAGTCGAGATTCACCGCCTCTCCGAGCGAAACAACTCTGTCGCCCAATCTGTCTGCTAAATGACGGCTTATAGCCAAACAGTTGCCTGTTCCTGAAAAGTAGATTATCATAATTGTCAAGTTTTCTCTGTTACCCTATCGTTTTCGCAATCTTCTCGATGTTCAGGCTTCGCGCCGAGGCGTCTATAATGTCCTTGTAGATGCCGCCTTTCTTGTAGATTTCGTCGGGGTCGCCGCTCTCCTCCACGCGACCGTCCTTGAGCGCGTAGATGTAGTCTGCGTCGATGATCTGGGAGATGCTGTGGGAGATGATGATGACGGTGCGGTCTTTCTTGATGGCGTCGATGCTGTTCTTGATCTGTTCGGTGGCAATGGCGTCCAGGCTGGCGGTGGGCTCGTCCAGGAAGATGATGGGCGGGTTCTTGAGGAACATGCGGGCGATGGCCACGCGCTGCTGCTGTCCGCCGGAGAGGTCGGCGGCGTTGTTCGCGAACTGCTTGGGCAGCTCCATCACCTGGTCGTAGAGATGCGCTTTCTTTGCCGCCTCCACCACCGCCTCGTGCGTGGCGCGCGGGTTGCCGTAGAGGATGTTCTCCTCGATGGTGCCGTCGAAGATGTGGTTCTTCTGCAACACCAGGCCGATGTTCTCGCGCAGGTATTGCGTGTCATAGTCGCGCAAATCGACTCCATCCAACGTGATGGCACCCACCTGCGGCTCGTAGAATTTGTCCAAGAGGTTCACGATGGTGCTCTTGCCCGCGCCCGACAGCCCAACCAACGCCGTGATCTTGCCAGGCTCGATCTTCATGTTCACGCCGAACAGCGCCTGTGTGCCGCTCGGGTAGGTGAAATCGACGCCCCGCAGCTCGAACTCGCCCCGGATTTTTTCGGGACGGTGGTCGCCCGACGGCTCTATCTCCTTCTCGGAGTTGAGGATGCCGAAAAATCCCTCCGCGTAGATCAGCGCGTCGTTCACGTCGTCGAAGATGCGCTGCAGCTGCGTGATGGGCGCGATGACGTTGCTGAACAGCATCACATGGTACATGATCTTGCCGATGGTCATGCCCGGATACTCCTTCAGCACCAAGAAAGCCGTGAGAATGATGACCAGCACGGTGCCGATCTGTTTGACGAAACTTTTCAGGCCGTTGTAGTAGAAGGCCACCTGGCGGGTCTTCATCTGGTTCTGGGTCACCTGGTTTTGGATGTCCAACTGCTTCTGCGCCTCGATTTTCTCGCGGTTGAAGCTCTTTATGACGTTGATGGAGTCGATGATGTTCTTGATGCCCTGGCTTTTGGTCTCCAAGTGGGTGCGCATCTCGCGCCGCCAGCCTTTGAGCCGCCGCGCCTGCCGGTAGGTGATCCAGAAATAGACGGGCACGATGGCGAGTGCGACTAAGCCGACATAGACGTTGGCCGCGAACATCAGGATGAGGGCGAGCAGGGCGCTGGTGAACAGCGGCAGCAGGTCGATGAAGAAGTTCTGCACCGTGCGCGACAGCGAGCTGACACCCTGGTCGATACGGGCCTGCAGCTTGCCGGTGGCGTTGTCGCCGGAGTTGAAGAAGGCGATGCGGAAGGTGAGCACCTTCTCGATGACGCTCTGCGCCAGGTCGCGGCTGACGTAGATGCGCATCCGCTCGCCGAAATAGTTCTGCGCGAAGGTGATGACGGCGGAAAGCACTTCCTTGCCTAAAAGCACAACGCTGATGATGGTCATGATGCGCGCCGCCTGGCCCCAGCTGAAGTCGGTGCCGATGAGCGCGTTGATGGCATCCACCGTCCGGTCGAGCACTATGGCGTTGACCTGCGCCATTAGGGAACCTACCAATGTGAGAACTAATGTGATGAAAACCAGCCATTTGTATGGCTTAACGAAAGGCCGGATGTTTTTGAAAAGTTGGAAGAGGTTCATGAATGGTAGATATATTGTTTGATTTTTTCAATCAGTTGACGTGCGGGTTCGATTTTCGTCAACACATCGTTTTCAGATACTTCAAAAGAACAATTGTAATCTGCACTTTCACGAATTGATTGTAATTGGGAATAAAAACGTCCCTCTTCAACGGAGAAAATATGTTTCTTAACGTAATACTGCTGGAAACGAATAGCTGCTCCTTTATGGGTTCCAACCTCATGCCCGTCGTTGATGAGCAATGCCGTCACGGCGTGAAAAAGTGAGTAATATAGCCTGTTGGCCAACGTACTCCAAAATCCGGCTTTCAATAACACTTCATGTTCGGCAAAAATGTTTTCGGCTTTTTCCAGTTCTAATTCAACGATAATTCGTCTGTCTTCCTGATTAAGATTCATATATGAGTTTTTTATCTTGTTCTACATTATAGAAAAACATAGCATGTGGTCCACCATACCATTCGTCTTTTGTATATGTATGCACGCTAAAATATTGCCACAAGTCAAAACCACATTCCATAATGGGGTATGCATATCTGTCAAAATCCGTTGCCTCTTTTTTCTGCTTGTCAAGTAACAACAGCAAGTCCCAATCACTATCATCATGATTGTCGCCACGGGCACGAGATCCATACAGGTAAAGTGAACTACCTTGTGGCAAAACCTTTCGTGCCACTTCCCGAATGCTGTCTATGATGTCTTTCTTTGTCATTTGCATTTGATTTGCGGCAAAGATACTGTTTTTTACTATTTTTTCCTTACTGGAACGCCATTGAAATTTTTATTACTTTTACCACGCCAATCCTAAAGCCGAGGTGCTGGAAGGTTGGCGAGGAATTTTATTAGACATATCGAGCTTGACGCTCTTGTTCTCCTATCGCAAAGTCTGGAAAACATTGCAAATGTGCGAGAATAAGATGGCGAAGAGTTCACGTTATAGGCGTGGATTGTTTTCGGCCCTTATTTGCACATTGGTTTTTCCAGACACCAGCGATAGAAATAAGCGGTAAGACGAAGGGATTCATGCCTTTCTTATGTGCTTGTTTGAACAAAGTTTTCCGGTTCGTATGGCGGGAGTGCCGAAAACCGCGTTTCAGAGTAGGCCTTAAAACTACCAACATGGTCAAAAAAATCATTTTACCCATCATGGCTGCCGTGTTTCTTTCGGCACTTGGAATCTCATGCCACAGGGAACCCATCGAGCCGACCCCGTCGCTTGATGACAGTGAAATCACCTCCGAACCCATCGTGGAGAACGGTGAGGAAATCGGTTATTCGCTCTCCTACCGCAGCTGGATTGTTCCGGGAGACGGGGTCAAATCGTCAACTCCGGAAAAAGGCGGCGGAAATTCTAACGACACCGTCAGTGTGATTCTGCACGACACGTTCTACCATGTTGATACTGTTGGTTACGTGAACACTTGGGACCCTGACAAATACAAACAGGGGAACTACACTTGCCATTGGGACAAATACGGTTTGGCTCGTCCTGGCGAGAACAATGTTACCATTACGGATTCTGCGATTGTTTTGCGGGTTCAGTTTGAGGAATTTTCCTTCCAATACCGCATAAACTTTGAAACTGCAACCTACCGCAATGGCGCAATCAACATTCCGTTCCCGCACCACAGGCCGGTTATCACCGACTTGGGGGTAGAAGAGCTTGAGAGCTTGGAGACCATCTGTCGCAACGACTCTGTGTTGGCGCGCAAGGTCTTGCGCCACTCCATCAAGATATCTGTTGGCAACAAAAACTATATCTTGAAGGCCAATGTTGTGTTACATCGTCATCTGCCCGACGCCAACCCGAACAGGTTTATCGTGGAGAGCATTTTAGTTCCAGGTTCTTTGCAA
Organism: uncultured Bacteroidota bacterium; assembly: GCA_902796805.1. Taxonomy (GTDB): domain Bacteria; phylum Bacteroidota; class Bacteroidia; order Bacteroidales; family WCHB1-69; genus F23-D06. Next base: position 4,009 of record CADBQG010000037.1, on the reverse strand, counting down.
ACGTACCTGGATCCGTATTGTAATTTGAATGAAAATGTCGATATCCCTCTTTTTGATATCGATTTCACCGTAAGACGCCGTTTTTCAGACCAGTCTATAGAAGAAGAGCCAAATTCTTTATGGTTCAGAGCAGGTGTTTCAGGAGGTATGTGCAATCCGCAATCGTCTCCGCTTCCATACTGCCCTCCGGGCAACACAAACGGACAGATTGAAACTGAGCCAGTGCCGGATTCGGGTGCGCTCCCGCCAACAGATAATCCCTACATTCATGATTGCATAAGGAATCCTGTATTTGTTAAGCTTTATCATGATGCTTCCGAAGGATGGCAAACGCCTAACGTCGGGCTTGGTGGTATACCGAATACTGGTTACTATGACGATGGTGTTCTTTGGTTTAGGTTACCTCAGCTTGAAGTCCATATGGAATACGTCGGCACACACGTCGATTGCGATGGAACTCGCGGAATAATCTACGACACTATACGCGGCAACAGCAACGGGATAAACTACTACAAGGTAGTGTTTCGAGAATTTAATATACAGTAATTATGTATTAAAACAAAAGACCGAGTAAAATCGGTCTTTTGTTTTTTTTAATACCAGTCATCACACCCGGATAACCAGACGGCCCGCCCATGCCTTTGTTCATAGCGAATTAATGAGAATGGTTAAGATTCTGTTTGGAATAATTCACTGTTCATCTTTCATTAGCCAAGCATCAACCAAATTTCCTAAGCTATGTATAAATAGTTGTGCCTAAGGTTTTTCGGGCGTTCTCCATCCGATAGAGAACAATGGTGACCCGCTGTTCGTTAGTCAAAGTTTTCATATTCTCACTCGTTCGTTGATGACATTCAAGTAAAAGGGAGAAATCGTCTTCCCCCATTGTTCTTTGGGAAGAATAAGAGGATTGATGCAAATCCCTGAGGATAGTTCGATTTGATACAACGGTTCGAAAATATCGTTTTCCATCTGGTTTGAAACAACAGAACTGTCCACAAGAAGCAATAGGTCAATGTCCGAATCTGGGCGGGCATCACCTCGTGCCTCACTCCCGAACAACCATCCCTCAATGGGGTAAGGCATAGAAATGATTGCCTTCTTAACGGAGTCTGTGATTTCCTTTCTGTGCATTCGACTTGTTTTTTCGGCAAAAAAACCATTTTTCTGTTTTGTGCGGTGTAAGGAAATTTATTGTTTTCGCCGCTCAAAAACAGAAAACAGTACGAATGGGTAAGGATAGGGATTCAGCACGCACTTTATCGCAGCTTTTCCTCTTTTTTGGAGGTGTCTTCCTGATTAGCCAAAATCATGTCTGACACGGATTTTCGTCTGTCGTCCGCAAAAGTGCATTTTTTTGATACCGTAGAGAAAAAAAACATGCTGTCCCTGCAACCTTTTTGCTTTTCTGGGTCTTACATACAAATGAAAGGGTTATTTTTGCGCGGTAAATAGTTCGATGAAAAACCTAATGAAAAAGCTCCTTTTTGTGTCCTTGTGTGTGCTTATGATGGTTTTGGCAGCCACCTCCCTGACGGCCCAGAACAGCAGGGACCGTTGGAAATACGACGACTACTTCCCGAATGATTATTTCTCGAAAGACCCTACTGATTATCGACTGCATGTTCATGTCGGGGAGGTCATTTATTATATGCGCCTCGCCGATGTCACGCCTTTGTTTGAAGAAAAGCAGGGAGCGGGGGATACGTTGCTGCGGTTGAACTATATCCCGAAGTTTGCGCATCCACTCTTTATCCAAGTGCGTCGTCATCATGGCCAAATCCGCTTGGAATGGCAAAAGGGGGCTGCTACCAGAGGTCATATTACATATTCCATGTACATGGAACCGACTGATACGGGATACGTGGACGCGACGGAGAAGAAATATTACGGAAATTCTTGGGAGAAAGGGATTTTGGACTCGGGTGGCAGAGCACTGACTTGGGATGAGTGGAACCGTATTCAGCAAATCCTGACAGATATTGATTTTGTTCATTACAAACACGTAAACGGATGTTGGGGGTTCCGCACCCCATTCCTTTTGGAGTATGCGGATCAGAAGAAAACCGTTGCACACTATACGGAGTGCCCGGACGAAGCGAAAGAGGAACGTCTGGCAAAACTGATGGTATCGCTCGTGAATCCACAATACGAGGATATGGTGGTATATTCTGTCAATAAGAAAAATGGAATTATCAAACCCCAGTATCCTGGCGGAGAGGCTGTTTGCAAGCAGTTTGTCGAGACATTTGTCCGCTATCCCGATGATGCCTTACGTGATATGGAGGAATTCACCGCCCGTGTTGATGTGATTATTGAGAAAGATGGTTCTGTCGGCTACGTGCGGGATGTTTCCTGGCCGAAATCCCCGTATGGTTTTTCCGACGAATTGATACGCGTGGTGAAAACGATGCCGAAATGGAAACCCGCTATCCGCAAGGGAGATACGGTGAGATGTTACGCCCATATCACCCACAAGTTCACCCTACCTAAAAAGATACGCCCCCAATACGGAAATCCTATTTTGGAAACGCAGCGCGACAAAAAGCGTTGGGAAGACATTGAAGCGTGCCACCGGAAACTGCTGCAAAATCCGCTTGATGATGAAGCCATATTATGGATGGGCAAATACTACTACTGGGAATATCTTTTGGAACACGAGCCTGTAAAGACACCCACCGGCATGGATTCTTCCTATTATGAAAACGATTGGGAGACCTTTTATGACCGAACTCCGGTGGTCATCCATCCAGGCGACAGCGCCCTGAAGTATTTTTATAAAGTGTTGGAAATGAATCCTACAGCTGGAACCATACTCCATCTTTATCTACCGGTATTGCAGTTGGAACAGCAACTTCATCGGACACACAACCCTTTGGCGGAATTACCTTTCGACACCGTGGAGGATGTGCATTTTCCGTTTACCTATTTTATCAACTGGCCGGAGGACAGCATTTTGGATGCGGCGCAAGACTATTATATAGATGCTTCGGCATGGAGTTCCTTTTTCTGGGTTGAATATTTTTCCGAAGTGTTGACAAAGATGAAGGAGCCGGTTCTCTTCAACGACTCGCTTCACGGGGACGAAGCCACATTCCGGTTCTCATTTTTCCCCTCCTTCGACCCGCCGGTGTCGTTCCGTGTAGTGAAAAACAAGAGTAAGGTGACGCTGTATTGGAAAATTCTTCTTACAAAATACGACCCAAACTCTTGGAAAGAGATTTCCTCAACCGTGAAGGAGGGCCATCGGAAAATGACTGCCGCGCAATATGAGCAACTGTTGCAATACATGGAAAAGATACGTCTTGACGAGCTTCCGCGTAGTTACTACGTTAATATGACCGACGGTGCTCAGTGGGTGATTGAGCGGAAAACTGAACAAGGGTTCAAGGCCTACTTCACCAATGTAACCGGAAAAAACATCCAGCAGGTTTACAGTTTCCTGGTCAAACTCAGCGGCGAGAAGTTGGAATATGTAAAAGAGTATTGATTCTAAGACAGTTCAAATCATCACAATATGAATATTACAAACGAAAAACCGTTGGATTACCGTTGCTTTTTGCTCGGAATTATCCTCTACTGGATGTTTGGTGCCGTCTGGGCGTCGTTCGCCTCGTTCTTTTTCGCATTGGAAGCAGTGGTGCATCCGATAGCCGTGATCGTTGGAAAATCCATGCTGTACTTGCTGCTTTTTTACCTCCTGTTCCGCAAACCGAGGATGTTCAATGTCAAATGGGGGCATCTCGCGATATTGGTCGGATTCGTTGTTTTGATGGCAGCGCTGGATTATTTTTTGCTTGACCGCTTCTTTGACCTTCATTCTGTCGCGGACAATCGGATGGAATGTGACGTTGCTATGTCAACGATGCGAAACGTTCGGAAGTGGGCGAATCTGGTCACCTCGTTTCTCACCGTTGGCTTCTTGTGGTGGCGTTACGATTCGGAGAATACGGAAGCGGACGAAACAGTGTCGTCAGGTGAATCGCGAAGTTATTATGGCGGAATCTTG
>CADBQG010000036.1 GCA_902796805.1 uncultured Bacteroidota bacterium | reverse complement strand
GAATGAGTTTAGCAATTTTTAATAAGCTGCTCACATTCGATAATAAAAGCAAGCTTTTATTATGCTCATTTATTCGCAGCTTTAGCGGAAAGGTTTCCCCATTTTTAGAAAATATTTCTTCAGCGCAAACCCTTTCTTTGTTTTACTTTCTTTGGGGTTTTCAAAGAAAGTAAAGAATAAAAAGGTTATCCTTCCAAAAACCAACGTTTTATAATTCTGCAAAATATCACATAACAGCAATAAAAAAAGAAAGCGGCGTGTTTTGGAACAGGAATTAATATGTGTATCTTTGCAACCGATATGAAAGAGATACTTAGCACGATAGCAGTGGCGCACAGCGAATTCCCGACAAAATTCGGCATACCACGTCAGAGCGGCATAGTTCCAGAGCTCAGGACACGCATAGTCTTCGAGCCGGAGTTTAGCAACGCCGACTCGTTGAGGGGTTTGGAGGAGTTCTCGCATATATGGCTTGTCTGGGGATTTTCAGAGGTCGGCAAGGAGGGTTGGTCGCCCACAGTGCGTCCACCACGACTTGGCGGTAACAAGAGGCTGGGTGTCTTCGCCACGCGCTCGCCGTTCCGCCCGAACCCAATAGGACTTTCCTGTGTGCGGCTCATCAGCATGGATCTTAACCCGAAAAAACCTGCCTTGCTCGTTGGCGGCGCAGACCTCATGGACGGAACGCCAATCTACGACATCAAACCTTATTTAACAACAACCGACTGTCATCCTGAAGCCACCAAAGGGTTTCTACTTCAAAATGAAGATTATAGAATCAATGTTGAAATACCGGAAACAGTATCAAAAAAAATCTCTCCCGAAAAAGCAGCTTTGCTGAAATCAATTCTCGCCGAAGACCCGCGCCCGGCGTACCATGACGATGAAAACCGCGTTTACGGATTCCCGTTCGATGGTTTGGAGGTGTCGTTCTCGGTGTCAGGAGGAACACTTTATGTGAAGGATGTCGTTAAAGTCAAAAAACAGCGGCAGAAAGGAAAGCCGATTCTATAAAAGCGTGCAAACCACCAGCATGATGCAGAAAAGTTGCAGTATGTTGCGCGAAAGATACCAACGAAGCGCAAACCACTGCATGTTGTTTTCCTCCACTGAATCCCAGTTTTCCATCGGACCCAGCCACCATTTCTTTCCGAACTGCCTTTCAGGGTGATAGATGAACTCGTACAACAGATAAAAAAGATATATTGAGCGCGGCAGCGCAATGAGGGTAATGAGGTACTTCCACGGCAATGTCCCGCAGGCAGATGCCACCACTATTATGATATATGGCAAAAAGTTGAAGATTGCGGAAGCCGTGAGGTTCATCCGGTTACTTTTCAGCACGCCGGCGAGTGTCTTTTTGCCGACCATGGTGTCAGGACTGGAATCCATGACAGAATGGGTGAACAGGATGTTTGTAACCAATATTCCCACAACTGCGGAAACCGGCCATATTTCGGCGGAAAAAGTGCCTGCGGCGGAATAGTAAACACCGCTCATCAGCATCGGCCCGAAGATAACACCCGTAACAAGTTCGCCGAGTCCGCGGTAGCAGAACTGTATAGGCTTGGCAGAATAGAAAAAGCCCAGAAAACCGGCGGCAACCGCGATCAAAAGCGGTATGAAGCCTCTTTGTGCAAACACAACAAGTCCGAAGGCAAGCGCTATGGCTGAAAAAATCGAAGCCACGCCGAAGAGTTTTTTCGGAGTTACCTCGCCTGAATAGAGATATGGACTTTTGGCAACTCGCACCATGTTGCCTTCACCGGCCATTTGCTCGCGCGACTTCCCGCCGCTGTTCACATAGTCGAAATAGTCGTCGAAGAGGTTCACGGCAAGGTGCGCCGCCATAACACCCAATATCGAGACTATTCCGAGCCAGACGGAAAACCCGTCGCAGTTTGTTGCAAGGCAAAATGCCACTGCAGAAGGGAGAATGCTTTGGGGCAGGGCAACGATTCGCGCATTGCGAAGCCAATAGACTATCTTTTTCATCAATGCTTTATAAAAACAAAGGAAAGACACCATCAACCGGCGTCTTTCCTTCATGATACTTCGCAATGTCAGTTATTTGATATTAGGTTCTTCAAGGCCAAGATTCTGTTTCTTGTCAACAGCCTTAAGGATTATGCCGATGACAAGCGCGGCCACGCCGAGGCAAGCCAACATAACCAAAGGCCATGTGTAGTTGTATGACGTTGCGGCGGTTTCGGCATCTATAACGCCTGCGTTCATCTGTTCAATAATGTCCTGGTTGGTGTTGTCGAGAACCTTGCCGATGAGGAGCGGGAAGAGCCACAGGCCGATGTTCTGGATCCAGAAGATGAGGGCGTAGGCAGAGCCTATGATTTTCTCGTCAACGAGCTTCGGGACGCTGGGCCACAAAGCCGCGGGAACCAAAGAGAACGAAGCGCCGAGAACGAGAATTGTCACGTAAGCCACGATAACGCCGCCGGCAGCGTTGCCCTTGAACATCGGCAGGATGAAGGCGAATGTCAAGTGGCAGAGTATCAGCAGCAGAGAGCCGATCATCAGCATCGAAGCGGCCTTGCCCTTGTGATCGACATAGTTGCCGAGGATAGGCGTGATGGCCACTGCAAGCAGCGGGAACACTGCGAAAATGGTCTCCGCTGTGCCGCGCATGTAACCCATGTAGCAATAAACTACCAAAGCCACAACAGCAAGCGCCATAAGGACGATCTTTGTGGTCTTGTTTTTAGAGAAATTGCTGGTGAAGGAGCAGGCTGCAACGGCTAACATGATGATGTATTGGATTATTGTAACCGAACTTCCTCCCCAGAAAGTGCCGGGCGCGGCCTCGGTGAGCGAAAGGTTGCACTGCAGCATGTTCACGGCGTACTTCTGGAACGGGAAGATGGCACTGTAGTAGAGCACGCAAAGGAGGGCCACCAACCAGAAACCGCCCGAAGAGAGTATCTTGCCGATGTCGGAAATCTTGAACGGATCGTCCTTTTCCTCGGCTTCGCCGGTCTGCTCGTCCAATTTCTTGTCCATGAAGAAATATACGATGAACATCATAAGCGCGATGCAAAGCAAAACCACGCCGAAAGCCACCGAGCGCGAGACATTGACGCTGCCGCCGAGCTTTGCGAAGAATGGGGAGAAAATCATGCACGTTGCAACGCCGAGGCGGGCCAACGCCATCTCGGAGCCCATCGCAAGAGCTGTTTCGCGCCCCTTGAACCACTTCACGATACCGCGTGAAACAGTGATGCCGGCCATCTCTACACCGCATCCGAAAATCATGAAGCCCAAAGCCGCAACCTTCGCTGAAGCGGGCATCCCCTCATAGAAAGGTGCCACGCCCAATTCCTGGAAAACGGGGATGTAGTTGAGGTGATTGGTGAACCACGTCTCCACGCCGCTGCCCATAAAGGCCTCGGAAACAGCGAAGTATTTTATGAGTCCGCCGATGAGCATCACCGCGCCGGAAAGCACTGCCGTGAACCTAACCCCCATCTTGTCGAGGATGATGCCCGCGAAGATGAGGAAGAACACGAACACGTTGAGGAACGTCTCTGCGCCCTGCATCGTGCCGAAAGCCGTGGAATCCCACCCCCTCGTGGATTGCATCAGATCCTTGATAGGCGAAAGTATGTCCATGAAGATGTACGAACAGAACATCGCCAATGCCAACAACAACAACGCAGTCCATCTCATTGCCGCGCTGTCTCTCAAAGTAGTCATTTTCTCTTCCATAAAATTATTTTTTGTTACTGATAAATCTTCTTGTGAAACTGCAAAATTAACAAATTTTAATACCCGTCAGTCTTCTTTTTTTCTTGAACTGCTCAAGACCAGATCAATGAGGATGTAGCCTGTCAATATGCCCCAGACAGCCATCAGCACAGGGCTTTTCTTGAGAATGTTGTCGGAAAACTGCCCCGACTTGTACCAGTACAGCAGCGACAACACGATTCCGACCATTATGCCAATGATGTGAAACCAGGTGAAATTCCTCTTGAAAAAGTCATTTTTTCCGTTCATTCTCGATTTTTTCGTATTCTATATTGATTTTGTCGTATTGGTAGTTGAAATATAGCGCCCTCACTTTCTCGCGGATCTGCTCGTCAGACCAGCGAACAAGGTCGTAATAGCTGAAGCGGCAGTACATCATGAAGTCCAGAAGGTCGTTGCCGGTCAGACCTGTGATTTCCGAGACGACCTCCCTGTTATATTTCTGCTGCACCCTTTCCACCTCCTCTTCATACGAGACCATCTCGTTGTACAGCCTGTTCATCTTTGCTTTCTTGCTGAATTTGTCATAAAGGAAGGATATAGGCGACATTGTAACCTTTCCGCCTAACGACAGAATGTTGCCGCCGTCCTTGTACGTGGCGTTGGCTTTCTGCATTTCGGAGAGTTTTACATCTTGCGCCCTTTTGTAATATTCCGGCAATTCGAGGGTTACAATGTCTTTCTTGAATCCTTCGTATGAAGGGTTTATGCCAATTATGGTTACCTCCTTCAGCATTGTGGCCTTGTAGTAGAGGAAGAAATCGTCGAAGCTGTAGTAAATGCCCTTGTCGACCACGGCGACAAGTTGGCGGTAAGTCGACTTTGACACGATGAGTGTGTCGTTAAGCGACACATCTATCTCAAAGCGTCCGTCCTTGTCGGAAAAGGCGAACTTCTGCGTGTTGATGTTATAGATGTTGGCGCCATGGAGGGGCTGGTATGTTATTCCGTCAAACACGCGCGCGGCGTACTTCCTCTGCTGGGCATTGAGAATGCAACAGCAAGAAAGCGCGACTGCTATGAAGAATATTTTTTTCACGGTTGCAAAATTACAAAAATAGTTGTATGTGGAATTTTTTTCACGGAGCATTTAAAAAGTTGCAGACTTGAAGCAATGTTTTTTTTCATAATTTTGCAAGATGAAAAAACTGTTTATAGAAACATACGGGTGTCAAATGAATTTCGCTGATAGTGAGGTTGTTGCATCGATTTTGAAAGGCGAATACACTTTGACAAACGATATAAACGAGGCGAACCTGATACTTGTCAACACCTGCTCCATACGCGACAAGGCGGAACAGCGCATCCACAAGCGTCTTAAGGAGCTCGAGGCCTTGAAAAAGAGAAACAGGCACTTGCAGGTCGGACTTCTCGGCTGCATGGCCGAACGCATGAAAGAGGAACTCTTCCAGACAGAGCCGGTGTTGGACTTCATTGCCGGTCCCGACGCCTACCGGTCGCTGCCGCAGTTGATTTCCGACTCCTCTCACGGCACAACATCTTTCAATGTTTTGCTCTCAAAAGAAGAGACCTACGAGGACATCATGCCCGTAAGATATGACGCGAACGGCGTATCAGCGTTTGTGTCCATCATGCGCGGCTGCAACAACTTCTGCTCATACTGTGTGGTCCCATATACCCGCGGCCGCGAGAGAAGCCGCAGCCCGAAGACTATTCTCGGCGAAATAGAAGACCTGCTCAAAAGCAACTACAAGGAAGTCACCCTGCTTGGACAGAACGTGAATTCCTATCTCTGGAAAGAGGGCGGCGAAGAGGTTACTTTTGCGAAACTGATGACGATGGTGGCCGAAACATCGCCCGAACTCCGCGTCAGATTCGCCACATCGCATCCTAAAGATCTGTCAGACGAACTCATCGAGACCATAGCTAAACACGATAATATCTGCAAGACAATACACCTGCCGGTGCAGTCGGGCAGCGACGAGATGCTCCGGAAAATGCACCGCGTGTATGACCGCGCCGGCTACCTCGAGCGCGTGAAAAAAATCAGAGAGACTATTCCCGACTGCTCGATAACAACAGACATAATTGTTGGCTTTTGCGGAGAAACACTTGAAAATCATCAAGATACATTATCTATCATGCGTGAGGTCGGCTACGATTACGCCTATATGTTCAAATATTCGGAGCGCGAAGGCACGTTAGCTTCAAAGCAGATGAAAGACGACATACCTGACGAGGAGAAGACCCGCCGTTTGGAGGAAGTGATAGCGTTGCAGGGCGAGCTTTCGCTTGAAAGCAATAAACGCGACATTGGCAAAACTTTCAAAGTGCTGATTGAAGGCACCTCAAAACGCTCCGACGACCATCTTTTCGGGAGGAACAGCCAGAACAAAGTGGTGATATTCCCCAAGGGCAACCACAAGGTGGGCGAATATGTTGACGTAGAGGTGAAGGAGTGCACTGCGGCAACGCTGATAGCAATTAGGAATTAGGAATTAAATTTAATAACATAATAATTTAACAAATTAAAAATCAAAATTATGGCTTTAGCAATTAACAAAGAAAATTTTGAAACCCTTGTCAAGGGAGACAAATTAGTTGTCATTGACTTTTGGGCAACTTGGTGCGGACCGTGCAGGAGCATTGCTCCGATAGTGGAGGAGGTTGCCGCCGAATTTGAGGGCAAGGCAGTTGTCGGAAAGTGCGACACCGACGAGAACGGCGACATCGCCATGCAGTTCGGCATCATGAACATTCCCACGCTGGTATTCATCAAGAACGGCGAGCTCGTTGACCGTCACGTAGGTGTCATCAAGAAAGAGGAACTTGTGGCGAAGATCAACCAACATCTGTAAAAAGCAGATGTTTTCATTTAAGCAGATTTTCTAAAATTATACAATATGAACGAAAACTTTATTCAACATTTGTGGGCGACCAATCGCCCGATGGCCATTTTGATAGCTATCCTCATTGTGGTCATCCCGTTTTTGGTGTTTTATCTTGTGAAGGCAAAGAGAGAACATCCCAAGGGACTCATAGCGGCGGCTCTCAGCAACATGGGTGAGCGTTTCGGCTACTACATCATGAACGCCGTGCTGCTTCTCTTCCTCTGCTCCAAGTTCGGCATCAGCGACAAGGCTGCCGGATGGATCTATGCAGTGTTCTATTTCGGCATTTACGTGCTGAGCTTGCCTGGCGGTATCATTGCCGACCGTCTTCAGAACTACAAAGGCACAATCATTTCAGGTTTGATGGTGATGGCGCTCGGCTACGGCCTGCTGTCAGTTCCGGTTTTCGGTGACGGCGGCATGACGGGCATTCTGGTGTTCACCTGCTTTGCTCTTCTCCTCATCGCGTCTGGAAACGGCTTGTTCAAGGGCAACCTTCAGGCTATCGTGGGCCAGATGTACGACAACTTCGAGGCAGAGGCCGCCAAGGAGGGTCCTGAAGCTCTCGCAGAGGCCAAGTCGAAGCGCGACAGCGGTTTCCAGATTTTCTACGTGTTCATCAACATCGGCGGCGTGATAGCTCCTTTCGTGGCTCCGTTGCTCAGAAGCTGGTGGCTGCAGACAAAGGGTCTTGCATACAACGCGCAGCTGCCTCGCCTTTGCCATCAGTTCATCGAGAACCAGTCTTCCATGACTGCCACCGACCTCGACAACTTGGCAAAGCTGACAGAAAGTGTTTCAAACGGTGTCATTCCGGCGGATCAGATGGCTTTCTGCCAGAACTACCTTGAAATCTTCAATACCGGCGTGCACTTCTCGTTCATCGCGTCTGTTGCCGCAATGCTGCTTTCATTGTGCATATTCTTCTTTACACGCAAGAAATTCCCGAACCCTGTAAAGAAATCGAAAGCCGAGGTTGTGGATTACACTCCGGAAGAGAGAATTGCCAACGCCAAGGAAATCAAGCAAAGACTTTATGCTCTGTTCGCAGTTCTCGGAGTTGCAGTGTTCTTCTGGTTCTCTTTCCATCAGAACGGCCAGTCGCTCTCTGTATTCGCGCGCGACTTTGTCCTCACCGATGCAATCCCGCCCGAGATCTGGCAGTGCATCAACCCGTTCTTCGTTATTATCCTCACCCCTATCGTTATGTGGATATTCGCGACTCTCAGCAAAAGAGGCAAGAACGTTTCAACGCCAAAGAAAATTGCTATAGGCATGTTCATCGCAGCCTGTGCGTATATTTACCTCACCTTCATCGCCATCCAGCACAACTATCCTTCAAGCAAGGAGTTTCTCGGCTTGTCGGAAGCCATCCAGGAATCCATGAAGTCGAGTCCCGGTGTGTTGATTCTCACCTATTTCTTCCTTACGGTTGCTGAGTTGTTCATCTCTCCGCTCGGCTTGTCGTTTGTTTCAAAAGTTGCTCCTAAGCACTTGCAGGGCATCTGCCAGGGCTTGTGGCTCACCGCCACGGCAATCGGTAACCTGTTCATCGCGTTGGGAACCACAATGATCAACGAATTCCCGCACCAGTGGCAGTGCTGGGCCGTTTTCGCCGCATTCTGCCTCATCTCTATGGGCGTCATGCTCGGAATGCTGAAGTGGCTTGAGAAAGTAACGCAATAAACTGCTTCTGTTTAACCTGAAAAGCGGATATGTTCACAAAGGACATATCCGCTTTTTTAGTATTTGACAATATTTTTGAAAGCAAGATTAGGAATATTTTTCCTATCTTCGCACCAAACAATCAAAAAAACAGCAAAATGAAAAAAATCCTTTTGGCAATCGCTGCGGTGTTTCTCGTT
>CADBQG010000035.1 GCA_902796805.1 uncultured Bacteroidota bacterium | reverse complement strand
TCCCCCTTTTAAGGGGGACCGAGGGGGTTTAAGAAAACAGGGCACACCCCCGCGCAGGCAAGAGACACCCCCTGAATCCCCCTCAAGCGGGGGACTTGACAAAATCCATCCCCCTTTCAAGGGGGACCGAGGGGGTTTAAGAAAACAGGACTGATTTTCATTCGAGGTCAGCCCTAATTGTTTACTTTTGTACTTGCCAACACTAAAAACTTATCTTTCATTTTTACAGGACAGCAATATTTTTTTTATTTTTGCAGCCGTCCTGAAAAGATGGACCAATACATTGCAATGGGAAAAGTGTTTTTTTCGGATTTCGTGAATGCAGGAGGCAGCGCGCAGCAGCTCCTGCACGACCTTCAGAGGAGGTATCCTGCCTCGTCGTTGCTGAACATGTTCGCTCTTGCCTCCACTGAAGGAGGCCAAAAGAAAAGGCAGCGCGCCAGAATGGCCCTCACTGTGCGCGACTTCGACCGCTTCATCAAGGAAAACCTTGACATTGAGCCTGTTGTTACTCATCGCGAATCGCCAGGCCTGCACGTTGCCGAGCACAAGACAGACAGGGCGAATGACCTCACTCCAATCTTCGTTAAACATCCAGTGGAAGGCAGCGACGACAGGCAAGTGCTTATAGACCAGCTTATTGCAAAATTCTCCAAGGATGCGCCTAAAATAATATACTCCCCTGACACCCACGACGCCGACGCCGACTACGGCGAGGACAGTTCGAAGGAGGACTTCAGCATCGCAAGCGTCTCATTAGCCGAAACATACGTCAGCCAGGGCTACCCCGAAAGGGCCGTGCAGATGTATGAAATATTGAAGTTGCATTTTCCCGAAAAAAATAGTATCTTTGCCGCCCGGATTGAAGAACTGAAAAACAGTTCCCCAAAAGGTTGAGAAATGGCATGATATTTGCTGATAATCAATATAGTTAATAATAAAAAGACAAAGAAAAATGTTTACATTGTGTGTGGTATTAATCATCTTGGCAAGCATAGTGCTTGGTTTCATAATACTGATCCAGAACTCCAAGGGCGGCGGCCTTGCCTCCAACTTCGCCTCCTCCAACCAGGTCATGGGCGTCCGCAAGACGGCCAATTTCCTCGAGAAGACCACCTGGGGCCTCGCCGCAGGAATCATGCTGCTCTGCTTCGTGTGCGCCTTCATGGCCAAGAGCGAGTACAACAGCATCCACGGAACCGGCAGCAGCACCCAGGTTGAACAGACTACCGATGCTTCAGAAGAGTAGCCCAAGACAGACTTTTAGATTCAAACATGCAATGCCGGCCGGCGTTGTGTGTTTTTTTTGTAGATAACAAATTTTAGAATAATGAATGTAAAGCACGAAAATGTTCCTGGTCAGGTTCAGGAGCTCGTAATCGAAATCCAGAAGTCCGACTATGCGGACAATGTGGAGAAATCTCTCAAGAAATACCGCCGCGAGGCCAATGTTCCCGGCTTCCGCAAGGGCAACGCCCCCATGGGAATAGTAAACAGAATGTACGGCAAGAACGCCCTCGTGGTGGAGATCGACCGCCTCGTGAACGAGAACATGAACAAGTTCTTCGAGGATAACAAGGTCAAGTACATCTTCGAGCCCATGCCCGTTGAGGAAAAGACGAAGGCCGACTTCGACAACCCCGGCGATTTCGTGTTCACCTACGAGTATGCCCTGCGCCCTGAAGTGAAGCTCGACTACAAGGCGCTCCCGCCTGTTACCGACTTCAAGATCGTGCCCGGCGACGACGAAATCGACTCGTACATCAACCAGCTGCGCGAGCGCCACGGCAAATACGTGGCTCCGGAGGATATTGCAGAGAACGACAGCGTCTCTGTCGACTTTGGCGGCGACAAGGAGGCTTTCTTCTTCATCAGGGACCTCAAAGACGACACAAAGAAGAAGTTTGTGGGCAAGAAGGTGAACGACAAGATAAAGGCCGACATGCGCAAGGCCTTCAACACCGACACACAGTTCGCGCGCGCCTTCAACCTCGAGGTTAAGGACCTCGACGAGAACGGCAACTACAAATACGAAATGACAGTGAAACGCATTGGCAGGATCGAGCCGGCCGAGATCAACGACGACTTCTTCAAGGCGGCGTTCCCCGAAGGCGGCGTGAAGGACGAGAAGGCTCTCAAGGCAGAGGCCCTGAGCGTGATAGAAAGGCAGTATGAACCGGAGACCGAACGCTACTTCATGAACAACGCCATCGAGACCCTCATCGAAAACGTGGCCGTGGACGTGCCCGACGACTTCACGAAGCGCTATATCAAGGCAGTCCAGAAGGACATGACCGACGAGGCGATAGAGAAGGACTTCGAGAAATTCAAGCGCTCTTTCCAATGGCAAATTCTCGAGAATACCATCGCTGAAGGCGAGGATGTGCAGGTTACACGCGTCGACATAGAGGCCTATTTCCGCGACTATTTCCTCAAGAACTATTTCGGGAACTTCAACCCTGACAGCGTGAAGGAACAACTCGACAAGATCGTGCAGCAGTCGATGAGTAACCAGGAGTATGTTAAGAACGCCTACGACATGCTCTACGACCGCAAGCTCACAGCCGTGCTTCGCAAGAACATGAAGACCGATAGCAAGAAGGGCGACTTCAAGGCCTTCATAGACTTCGTGTCCAAGAAGGACGACTCTGAAACAGCCGAGGCAAAGCCGAAGAAGACCACAAGGAAGAAGGTAGCCCCGAAGGCCGAGGAGGCACCGGCGGAAACCGAACCGAAGGCCGAGGAAAAGCCGAAGAGAACGAGAAAGACAACGAAAAAGACAGACAAAGAGTAGAATATGAGAGACGAATTCAGAAACTACGCCCTTAAACACCGCGGGATAAGCAGTCTCAAGATGGACCGCTACGCGTCGATGACGCGCAGTTACATAACCCCTTATATCATCGAGGAGCGCCCGATGAACATCACCCAGCTGGATGTTTTCTCCCGCCTTATGAAGGACAGGATCATATTCATGGGTGTGCCGATAGATGACGACGTGGCCAACATCATCCAGGCGCAGCTTCTCTTCCTTGAGTCGCAGGATTCAGAGAGGGACATACAGATTTACATCAACAGTCCGGGAGGCATGGTATATGCGGGTCTCGGCATCTATGACACTATGCAGTACCTCAAGCCCGACGTGTCGACGATATGCACCGGCATGGCCGCCTCGATGGCCGCCGTGCTGCTCTGCGCCGGCGCGAGCGGCAAGCGCTACGCGCTCCCTCATTCGCGCGTGATGATTCACCAGCCCATGGGCGGCGCTCAGGGACAGGCCTCCGACATCGAGATTGAGGCCAAGGAGATCATGAAGATCAAGAAAGAACTCTATGAGATAATCGCCCACCACACAGGCAAGGAATATGAGCAGGTGTGGAAAGATAGCGACCGCGACTACTGGATGGTGGCCTCCGAGGCAAAAGAATACGGAATGATCGACCAGGTGCTGCAACGCGATACCAACAAGTGATGGCCAAGACCAGGAAATCCGAGAGAGTCTGCGACTTCTGCGGACGCGAGATACCCACCGACAAGCGCATTGTAGGTGGGTATAATGCTATGATATGCGAGGACTGTGTGAAAATCGCGCAGGACATTTTCCGTGAGTTCAGCAAGAAGGATGAGGCCCGCGACATTAATGCGCTCAAGCGCAATCTTTTGAAGCCGAAGGAGATAAAAGCCCATCTCGACGAATATGTGATAGGGCAGGACACAGCGAAGAAGGTGCTGTCGGTGGCTGTATACAACCATTACAAGCGTCTTATGCAGGGAGTGCAGAACCAGGACCTGGATGTGGAGATCGAGAAGTCGAATGTGCTGCTGATAGGCGAGACCGGCACGGGCAAGACCTTGCTTGCGCGGACCATAGCAACCCTCCTCGATGTGCCATTCTGCATTGCCGACGCCACCGTGTTCACGCAAGCCGGCTACGTGGGCGAAGACGTCGAGAGCATTCTCACAAGGCTCCTGCAGGCCTCCGACTACGACGTGCAGCGCGCTGAGCGCGGGATTGTGTTCATCGATGAAATCGACAAGATTGCCCGCAAAGGCTCCGAGAACCCCTCGATAACGAGAGACGTGTCGGGCGAGGGCGTGCAGCAGTCGCTCCTCAAGCTTCTCGAGGGCTCGGTGGTGAACGTGCCACCCCAGGGAGGGCGAAAGCATCCCGAGCAGGAGTTCATCCAGGTGAACACCAAGAACATACTCTTCATCGGCAGCGGCGCATTCAACAACCTGTCAAACATTATACGCGAGCGCATGAACACGCACGCGATAGGATACAACACCACAAACGTATGCTTCAACCCTAAGGAGGCTCTGAAATATGTGAGTGCCCAGGACGTGAAGGAGTTCGGACTGATACCCGAGCTTTGCGGCAGATTTCCGGTGATAACCTCGCTCCAGCCGCTCGACAGGAATGCCCTGAAGAAGATTCTCACTGAGCCGAAGAACGCGCTCCTCAAGCAGTACACCGCCCTGTTAAAGATGGACAAGATAGACCTCTCGTTCACCGACGACTGTATCGAATACATCGTTGACAAGGCCGTGGAACTCCAGCTTGGCGCGAGGGGGCTGCGGGCCATAGTGGAGAAGGTCATGACAGACGCAATGTTCGAGTTTCCTAGCGACGGGCGCAAGAAAATCGCTGTCGACAAGGAATACGCGAAAGAACATTTTGAAGATGTTTTTTTTACATTCAAGGACAAATAGTTTTTATGGAAGACACCAGTCATGTGCGTCCCTCCTGGGACGAGTATTTCATGGAGATTGCCGACACTGTGAGCAAGAGGGCCACGTGCGATCGCGGCAGGAGCGGCTGCGTTGTTGTGCGCGACAGGCAGATTCTCGTAACCGGTTATGTGGGCGCCCCTAAGGGTCTGCCGCACTGCGACGAGGTGGGACATCAGCTCAAGCAGACCATCCATGAGGACGGCCATGTAACGCAGCACTGCGTGAGGACAGTTCACGCCGAGCAGAACGCCATCTGCCAGGCCGCTAAGCTGGGAATATCGCTGAACGGCGCCACGCTGTATTGCAGGATGACACCGTGCCGCACGTGTGCAATGCTCATCATAAACTGTGGCATCGTGCGTGTTGTCTGCAAGAGCAAGTACCACGCCGGGGCCGAGTCGGAGCAGATGTTCCGCGACGCCGGAGTGAAACTCGAATTCTTCTCCGAACAAGTTGTGAAATACGAAAACCAATAGCCATGCCTACATTTCTTTGGGAATCCGTTGCCTTCGGGCCCATACACAGCCGCCGGTTAGGGAGCTCTTTGGGGATAAACCTCATGCCCACCGATGAAAAGATATGCACCTTCAACTGCCTGTACTGCGAGTGCGGATGGACTCTCGAGAAAAATGTCAACGCCCGCGACCCGTATCCTCTCGACATGGTCATGGAGGCCGTGGAAAGGAAGATGGGAGAATGCCGTGCAAACGGTGTCGGAGTCGACAGCGTAACATTCTCGGGAAACGGCGAGCCGACGCTTTATCCTTATTTCGACAAGGTGATTGACAACCTTATACCGCTGCGCGACAAGTACTTCCCTCGGGCGGTGATATCGTGCCTGTCGAACTCCACGCAGCTGCTGCGTCCTGAAGTCGCCGCTGCCCTCAAGCGAATAGAGAACCCGATTCTCAAGCTTGATGCCGGCACGCAGCGGATGCTTGAGATTGTGAACGCCCCGGTAGTCCCGGTGGATATAGAGGCCATAACAGAACAATTGTGCGCCTTCAACGGCAAACTCGTCATACAGACTCTTTTCTTCAGCGGAGATAATGACGGTGTTTCTTTCAACAATGCCGAGGGCGAGGAATTCGACCGGTGGCATGAACGCATCATGAGGATAAGACCTGAAAGAATCATGGTGTATTCTCTTGACAGGGAGACCCCTGCGCTAAACCTCCGCAAGTTCGACACCGGTTTCCTGAACGCCATAGTCGGCAGGCTCAAGTCTGAAGGCTTCGACGCAGTTGCATATTAACAACAAAAGGTATGAAAAAAACAGTGTTCATGACTGGCGCAACGGGCGTGATGGGCCGGCAGGGCCTTAAAGAGCTGCTAAAGCGCCCGGACTCCTACGACGTCGTTGTTCTTGCCCGGAAGAGTGCGAAGAACGAGAGACTCCTGAAACCTATCGCAGACAGGATTCGCATTGTGTGGGGCGACTTGATGAACTATGACGATGTGCTTGCAGGTGTATCCGGCGCCGACGTGGTGCTGCACCTTGGCGGCCTTGTGTCGCCGGCTGCCGACTACCAGCCCGAGAAAACCCTCAAAGTCAATGTTACTGCTGCCCAAAACATTGTTGACGCAGTTTTTGCGCAGCCTAAGCCTGAAAAAATAAAAGTTGTTTACATAGGTTCCGTGGCGCAGACATCCGACCGCAGGGTTCCTTGTCACTGGGGCAGGGTAGGAGACCCTGTGTTTCCGAGCCGCTTCGATTCCTATGGGGTGAGCAAAATAATTGCGGAGAGAATCTTCGCCGACTCTGGAATCCCGAACTGGGTGAGTCTCCGGCAGTCGGGGATTCTGTATCCCGGCATACTCAAGAACTTCGACCCCATAATGTTCCACGTGCCGCTGAAGGGATGTCTTGAATGGGCAACCGTGGAAGACTCCGGAAGGCTACTTGAGCGTGTATGCCGCGACGAAGTCCCGGAATCTTTCTGGAACCACTTCTACAACATAAGCAGCGGCGCACAGTACAGGATGACGAACTACGATTTCGAATGCCGTATCCTCAAGGCGGTGCATTGCCCGCGCCCTGAGAAAATATTCGAAACCAACTGGTTCGTCCTCAAAAACTTCCACGGGCACTACTATCTCGACGCCGACAAGCTGGACGACATTCTCCATTTCCGTGAAAATATGCCGCTCGACGAGTATTTCAGCCGTCTCTCGGCAAGCTTGCCGTCGTTCTTCCGTCTTGCCAAAATCGTTCCGCCACAGATTATAAAGGCGGTCTTGCGAAGACTCGCCAACAAGAAAGACAAAGGCACGCAGTACTGGATAAAGAACGGATGCACTGAAAAGATAGAAGCATTTTACGGAGGTATGGACATGTATTCCGCAATACCAGGTTGGGACTCGATAGACCTCTCCGAACTGCCACCCTACGACAAGGCAACGCACGTCTCGCATGGTTATGATGAGCATAAAGCCCTCTCACAGCTCTCAATTGACGACCTGCGAGCCGCCGCAGCGTTCCGTGGCGGACATCTTGTCTCTGAAGATTATTCTGGTGACCCCGAAGAAAAACTCTCATGGCAATGCCATAAAGGACACCAGTTTACAGCTTCTGTAAAGCTCATCCTTGAGGGAGGGCATTGGTGTCCGGAGTGTCTTTCGCCTGATGCTGACATCGCCGAACAGGCCAGGCATTCCCCGTTCCTCGCACAGATTTACAGCGGTAAGATATGAGCAGCAGCGACAAAAACAGGAATATTTCGGTCAACGACTACGACTACGCTTTGCCCGATGAGCGCATAGCCTATTTCCCGGCAGACGAGCGCGATAACTCCAGGCTTTTGGTTTATGACAGGGCGAGCCGCGCCATCGTGGATTCAAAGTTCAGTTCACTGCCGGATTTCCTCGTCCCTGGCGACATGTTGGTCTTCAATGATTCGCGTGTGATACACGCAAGGCTTCCTGTGCATAACGACACCGGCGCCGCCATCGAAATCTTCTGCCTTGAGCCGCTGCGCCCGTCTGACGACCCGGCCGTGGCGTTCGCCATGACCGGACCTGTGACTTGGAAGTGCATGGTGGGCAACGCGAGGAAATGGAAGCGTCCGATAGTGATCAGCGTGCCGTTGGGCGGCAGAACGCTTGAGGTGAGGGCGGAGCGCAGCGAAGCGCAGAATGCAACCTTCGAGGTGACTTTCTCGTGGAACGACCACACGGTAACCTTCGCCGAATGGATTGAAGCCTACGGCAAAATCCCCCTGCCTCCGTATATACGCAGGGACTCCAACGAACACGACGCCATCCGTTACCAGACTGTCTATGCGCATCATGACGGCTCGGTGGCGGCTCCGACGGCGGGACTGCACTTCACCGACGCGCTTCTCGAAAAACTTGCTGCCAAAGGCGTTGACATAGAGTATGTAACCCTTCATGTAGGTGCCGGAACATTCAAGCCGGTGTCGTCGGATACCATTGGAGAACATTTTATGCACGAGGAGAAAATGTTGATTTCCAAAACTTTCGTTGAAAAACTTATAGCACACAGCGACAGGCGACTCGTTGCTGTTGGAACAACCGTGACCAGGACATTAGAGTCGCTTTTCATCATTGGAGCGAAGCTTTTCCTTAAAGAACCCGACCCTTTCACTGTAGGACAATGGGAATACTACGACAATCCACAATTGAGACTCGTCAAAAAGGAGGATTCTTTAAGAGCGATTGCCGAATACATGGACGACGCCAGCGAGCAGGTGATGCACGCTGAAACCCGTCTTATAATACTTCCTGACTTCAAGCGGAATGTGGTTGACGGCCTGATCACGAATTTCCATCAGCCAAAAAGCACGTTGCTGCTCCTCGTCTCCAATTTCCTTGGTGATGAGTGGAGGAATGTTTACAGGCACGCCTTAGACAACGGCTACCGTTTCCTCAGCTACGGGGACGCGAACCTGTACCTTTGATTGTGTGGAAATCGTAGCGGCGCGATTCATCACGCCGGGGTGATTAAAGAAATTATGAATGTTTAGACCGTTTGAATATAAGGATAACAAGGCTTGGAGTCGTCTATTCGGCGGGGACTTCGGTTACTGCCTGCTGCTCCTTGTCGTTGTAACGGTGGCCTATTCCAAGCTGCTTGCACATCCTGTGGTCCATGACTTCTTCAATGAGTTCTTCCCGCAGCGGTTCTTCCAGGTGAACGCCATTCGTCACGGGATTTTCCCACTATGGAATCCCTATCAGTCTATGGGGATGCCGGCGCACGCAGACCCACAGGCCACGACGTTCTATCTGCCCGTGTATCTCTTCGCTCTTTTCGGCGAATACACCTCCCTTTCGTGCGGCATAGAGTTTGTTGCGCATGTCTTTGTGGCCGCATGCGGAGCGTATTTCCTTGCGTTACGCTTCGTCAAAGCAAGGCATATCGCGTTCTTGTCGGCGCTCTGTTATTCGCTCTCAGGCTTCTTTGTGGGCAATGCGCAGCACCTTTCGTGGGTCATCGCCGGAGCCTGGCTGCCGTGGTGCATCCTTTGCCTGCTCCGCCTTCTCGAAAGGCCCGGCTTCAGAGCCTCGGTGAAACTTTCTGTTGTTCTCTCGCTGCTTTTCTCCGGCGGCTATCCTGGCTTCTTCTTCGTTTTCTTCTACCTCGCTGTCGTATTGGTTGTCGTAGAGGTTATAGCATGTGTCAGGAAAGCCGAATACAGTAAAGTTCTTCGGATGCTTCTTTTTTCACTTCTCTCTTCCGCGCTCTTCGTGCTTCTCTCAATGCCTTCAGCAATATCGTTTCTCGAGGCCAAAAGCCTTATCACAAGAGGTTCTGCGCTCGACTATTCACAGATTTCGAGGTCTTTCCCAACAATATATTCCCTGATAGTTCCATATTCTGTAACAAACGAGCCTTCGTTGTTTGTGTCCGATCTTACCATGAGGAGTCTCTACGTCGGTGTCATCACCGTTTTTTTCGCTTTTTATGGCATGATGAAAAACAAGGACAGGACGATGACTGTGTTGGTGGTGTTCGGATTCTTCGCCTTGCTTGTGTCCTACGGCCGGCATCTGCCGTTCCACAGGGTTGTCTTCCACGCGCTGCCGTTTTTCGGAGTGATAAGGATACCGGCTCTCGTGAGGCTGTTTTTCATTCTCGCGCTTTCGGTTTCGGCGGCGGTCGGCATGGAGCGTCTGTTTGCTGATGGTCCGCGAAGGGCTTCTGTGTTGAAGTGGGGTTTCTTCCTAACTTCCGTGGCGGCGCTCGCCTCTATGTTCATCATCCCGTTGCTTCTTGGCGACAATTCTCAGACTGCTGCTTTGTCGGACGGCTTCCGCAAGCGCCTTCTCTTCGACCTTGCTTTCCTGTCGGTTGTGACTCTTGCCTCTTCCGTTGCGTTTCAGTTTTGCAATTTGCGTTTCAACAGGGTTCTGCTGCCTGCGTTGCTCGTATGCGATTTAGTGTTGCATGTCTTCCTCTCAGGGCCTATTACCATCTATAATCCAAATCTAAGGCACCGCGACTTGGCTGATATAACGGTGGATCGCGGCTGGCCGGTGCCTGAAAGGCTTTATGATCCGGTGGAGATAGTCCATAGGCACAACGCATTCATTTTATGGCAGAATGCCGGCTGTTTCTTCAAGGAACCCGAATGGTTCAGTTACAATCCGTTCATTCTCAACAATATGACAAGTCTCAAGGACTTCTACAAGTCCCACCGTGCACGTCTAAACCTTCCGGTGGCGTATTCGCCGTCGCGCGTGTTGGAGATGGCGGAAGAGGATTTCCCGTCAGGACTTTTAGGCACAGACACCGCTTTCTGCACCAATGGCAAAATGGTGAATCCTGGTGTTTCCCGTCAGGCTTTCTCTCCCTGCGCTGTGAGAATTGACGAATTCAAGCCGGGAAGTGTTGTGGTTTCGACATTATCTGAAGGGGACGCGCCAGTGGTTCTGTGCCAGTCATTCTGCGACGGCTGGACCTGCATGATGGATGGAGTGTCGGAGCTGGAAGTCTTCCAGGTGAACGGTCCCATGATGTGCGTTGTGGCGCCGGAGGGTGAACACCGGTTAGTTTTCTCCTACAGAAAGCCTTTGGTAACGTTCTTCTTGTTTGTGCAGGTTGCCGTATTTGCCATTTCGATTGTTTTCCTGTCTATAATGTGGCTCAGGAGAGAAAGATGCGAGTGAGAGCTTTGCATGTGTGGAATAATTTCGTAATTTTGCAGGGTTGAAAATATATGAGATATGTTAGAGTTTGTGTTGAGGTTGCTTGCCGCCACGCTTATGGGCGCCGCAATAGGGCTTGAAAGGGAGTACCATGCCAAGGAGGCAGGTGTCAGGACGCATCTTCTCGTGGCCTTGGGGTCATGCATGTTCATGATTCTCTCTATTTACGGTTTCGACATGATTCTCGACCGCGACAATGTGAGTCTCGACCCGTCGAGGATCGCCTCGCAGGTGGTTACCGGGATAGGGTTCATAGGAGCCGGAACCATAATACTCCAGAAGCAGATGGTGCGCGGGCTCACCACCGCGGCAGGCCTCTGGGTCACCGCCGCCATCGGACTTGCGTGCGGCAACGGTATGTACATCCTTGCCGTCGTAACGACCGCTGTAGTCCTGCTTTCCCTCGGACTTCTCAACATCTACCTTCCTTACTTCGCCCAGAAAGACAGGAAGATAACTTTCCAGGTTGAAAATTACGAAATCCTCACCGACCTTCTCAAGAAGTTAGGAGACAGGAAGATAACTGTCATCAACTACGAAATGCACCGAGACGCCGAGGAGAACGGCGGCAGGATGCTTGTAACCATAGAGGTCAGAATGAGAAAATACGACAACCCGGCCGAGTTGGTTTCCCTGTTGTCGGGCTTCAAGGATGTTTCGATAGAAAAAATTGAATGATTTTTTTCGTTTTCCTTTTTTTTGTATTTTAGCACCCTCGTTTTTTTTAGAATAAAATTTGAGATATGAATATAAAGAAGATTCTTGTTTTGCTTGTAAGTGTTTTATTGACAGGCTGTTATACAGTGTTTGCTCAAGGTGTTCTCCGTGACGCCGACAATCTTTTCAGGGATTGTCAGTATGAGAATGCGCTTGAGCAGTACAAGAAGGGAATCAAGAAGCTGCAGTCGAACAGGGTTGAGATCCAGCGCGCCACATTCCAGATTGCCGAGTGCTACCGCATCATCGGCGACCTCAAGAAGGCCGAGCAGCAGTACCTACGTCTTGAGAAGAAGAACTACCAGAAGGACAACCCGATGATACTCTTCCATCTCGGCAGCATCTACAACCTTAAGGGCGACTACGACCTCGCGCTGAAGTATTACAACAGCTACAAGAAGCGCGTTGCCGACGACCCGCGCGTTGACGTTCGCATCGACGGCTGCAACAAGGCCAAGATGTGGAACGAGAACCCCACCCGCTACGAGGTGGAAAACCTCAAGAAGTTCAACACCCGTGAAGACGACTGGGCACCCCGCTGGGCCAACTACGACAAGCGCAATGCCATCATGTTCTCCTCCAACAGGGAAGGATCCGTGGGTAAGGGTTCCGACCAGTGGACTGGCGGCTCGTTCTCCGACATATACATCTCAACGAAGCCGAAGAGCAAGAACACCGACTGGCCAGGCGAATGGTCGCCCGTGACCTCCATGGACCAGGGCGGCACACTCAACACCGGCGTCAACGAAGGCGAGGCCTCCGCCAACAGGAAGGGCTCCGTGGTGTATTTCACCAAATGCCCTCAAGACAAGAAGAAAGTGCAAGGATGCTACATCTACAAGTCCATGAAGAAAGGCAAAGCCTGGGGCGAGGCTGAACTCGTGGTGCTTGGAGACTCTTCCTCAAACTATGTGCACCCGTACATCTCAGACGACGAGCTCACGATATACTTTGCCTCCAACATGCCGGGCGGTTACGGCGGCTACGACATCTACAGGGCAACCAGGACGAAGAAGTCAGGCAAGTTCACAGACATCACAAACCTCGGACCCACCATTAACACCGAGGGTCAGGAGGTGTTCCCGGTGTGGCGCAACGAGGAGGAGTTCTATTTTTCCTCTGACGGTCATCCAGGTCTCGGCGGCCTCGACATATTCCTCTCCAAGTACAAGAACGGTGAGTTCCAGCCCGCCGAGAACATGATGGTGCCGATAAACTCCTGCTGGGACGAGATTGGAATCATTTTCGATGAGAACGAAGCCATCGACCCGCAGTCGAAGTCGCCCTATATGGCGAAAGGATACTTCTCGTCGAACCGTCCCGGTGGCCGCGGCGGCGACGACATCTACTATTTTCTCCTCCGTCCGCTGGTTTACACACTCTCTGGTTATATCCGCGACAAGAACAACGGACAGTACATGGACGGCGTGGAAGTGCAAATCGTTGGGTCTGACGGGACTTCCTACACCACGACCACCGACGTGAAGGGATACTACCATTTCGACAAGGCCAAGATTCTCGGTGCCACAACATACGACGTGAAGGTTGCGAAGAAAGGTTACTGGGAAACCGGCAACACCGCGAAGGTTACCACTGTTGGACTTACCGAGAACGTTGATCTCAAGCAGGACTTCACTCTCGAGCCGATACCGAAGGAGCCTATATTGCTGCCCGAAATTCTCTATGACTTGGCAAAATGGGATCTGAAGCCCCAGTACAAAGACTCGCTTATGTACCTCTACAATGTGATGGTGAAGAACCCGACGATAGTTGTCGAACTGCGATCCCACACCGACGCCCGCGACACAGAGGAAAAGAACGATGTGCTGTCGCAGAAGCGCGCCCAGAGTTGTGTCGATTTCCTGGTGCTTGAGAAGGGCATCGCCGCCGACCGCATTGTGCCAAAGGGTTACGGAGAGCGCGTTCCGCGCAGACTCGAGAAGGACATGTACTCCGTATATAACGGCAAAAGCTACTTCTTCGCCAAAGGCACTTATCTGACCGAAGACTACATCAACTCGCTCTCCTCCAAGGCGGAGCAGGAGGCGGCCCACGCCCTCAACCGCCGCACTGAGTTTACTATCCTCCGCGACGACTACGTGCCGTCTGACGACTCCATCGCAAAGACGCCCACCGGAATCGCTGTTATCCAGGAACGCTCACTGCCGGTTGCCATCAGCGGCAACAGCGTGGGTGGCGACTGTTACGCCAACAGCAAGTCGCTCAAATTCCAAATCGGCGACAACAGCAACGAGATATTCATGAACTACACCGACGCTACAAGGTTCCTCAAGGAGTCTATAATAAGCCTTGAAGACTTTGAGGAGAAGGCTGCCGCAATCAAACAGGAGGACGGAAGCATAATCGACGGCGCGGTTCTCTATCTTGAAGAACTCAGGATTGGCGATGAGTATTCAGAGAATGTGAAAGTAACTGTCAAGAAGAATCTCCCGGCCGCATTTGTTGTCGGCGACCAGTACATCCGTGAGGAATGGGGTGAGTACACCATCGACAGGAACAGGAGTCTCTTGATTTACAAATAATGAACTTTAATTCCAAAAAGTATGAAAAAAATATTCATTACATTGTCATTTTTCGCTGCTTTCGCGCTCTTCACTTCTTGCAGCGACAACTTTGTGGATGATATACTCGACAAGGTTGACGGCACCGGCACAGCCACAATCGACGATTCCGACCCCGTTGAGTTCCCGTCAAGCATTGTGATGTACAACAAGGAGGCGAAAGTGCCCTGTGCAATAGGCATGGCCATGAGTTCCACGCTTGTTGAACTCCTTGATATGGACGACCTCGACGATCTGAAGTTCCCTGTGATGGCCTACAGGCTGATTGGCGAGAAGTTCAAGTCGGGTGCAAACCTCACTGTCAATGTTACAATCACCGACGAGGATCTCAAGGATTTTGACTACAAGTCTCTTCTGAACGGAAAATTCGCCGACAAGAATGTTGTCGGTATTGCGGAAAGCGAAGACAGATTCTACATCATGAAGACTGGCAGCATCGACATCAAGAAGTCAACGCTCACAAAAATCAAGGGCGAATACAGCGGTTCGGCCTATGTCATCAGCATTGTTGACGGGCAGGCCGTGATGGAAAACCGCCTGGTGAAAATTGAGGGCAGTTTCTACAGCCGTGTCTCGCCGATGTTCGGCTGGCTGTCGGACCTCCAGAACGAGTATTAGAGATCTTTCTGAACGAATATAGTTTCAAAAGGTCGCGCTTCGGCGCGATTTTTTTTTATAAAAAAAAACAGCGGTAGAATTTACCGCTGTCCAAAACCATTAACCTATGTAAGACAATGAAATTAGAATTTCATAATCTATAGGGTTGTACGTCTTATGTTCGCAAAAGTTACACATTATTCAAAAAAAAATCAGCCCAAAAGTTCAAGGGCTTTTGAAACTTGGAAGTCGCCGTTGTCGGAATGCAGCGCGAAGTGGGCCATATTGTAGTAGGGTAGGCGTTTTTCGAGGGTTGCGTGTATGTATTCGCGCAGCTGCGTGTCGGTCATGTTGTCGGTGAGCGGTCGCCGTTTCCTCGATGTCCGCAGGTTCCTGAACAGGACGTCTTCCGGAAGTTCGAGGAAAATGCTGGTTGAATGCGAGTTGATGTGCTGCATGGCCTCGAGTGAGCAGGGCGCGCCGCCGCCGGTGGCCACAACGCGGTTGTCCATTGCGAGTGCTTCGCGCAGCACCTGCGCCTCGCACTTGCGGAAGCCGTATTCTCCGTATTTCGCGAACAAAAGCTCAACAGAGGTGCGGAACCGCTCCTCGATGGCCGTGTCGAGATCCACAAAGTCCTTTCCCGTGGCCGCCGAGATTTTCTTTCCGAGCACGCTTTTGCCGGCTCCGGAGAAGCCCACCAGAGTGATGTTTCCTGACATCTACATTTGCTTTAACATCTCTTTGACCAGATTGTCGGCGCACTCGGCGATGTCGGAAATGCGGGCGGGCAGCATGTAGCACGGTGTGGTGAACACCTTGTTGTCGGTGTCGCAGCAAACCTCTCTCTGTTTTGTCTCGCTGTGTCTTGCTCCGAAAGCGGCCACGCTTGAGGCGGTGGCGGGGTCGTTGCCCACGGTTACGGTGACATCGCCGAGAACCTTGGCTATCATGACGGGTGCTATGCAGAGTGCGCCTACAGGCTTTCCGGCGGTGTGGAACGCGCGTATCAGTTCGGCCACGTCGTCCCGCACGGTGCAGTTTTCGCCATCTATGGCGTAGGTGAAGAGGTTCTTGGCCGAGCCGTTTCCACCCGGGAATATTATGGCGTCGAACCCGGAGACGTTGCATTCCCCTATGGGCTTGACGTTGCCCCGCGCGATGCGCGCCGCTTCAGTAAGCATGTTCCTCTTCTCGCCGGTCGGTTGTCCGGTGAGATGGTTCACCACATGGTGCTGCTCGGCGTCGGGCGCGAATATTTCATACTCTGCGCCGTTTCTGTCAATCGCAAGGAGTGTCATCACCGACTCGTGGATTTCGCTGCCGTCGAGAGTGCCGCAGCCGCACAGTACTACTGCTATCTTTTTCATAATCATTATGTTGTTTATTGTTTGACAATGTCTGTTAGGTTTGCAAAAATAAGAAAAATAGTACAAGCCGCCGTGTGTTATCCGTCTGTTTTCGACCGGATTTCGTGAAAAAGCCGCTGTATGAGATATTTTGAGTATATTTGCATTTTCGTTTTGAAATTCGTTATAGTATGAAGAAGATTGATTTTCTTGTCATTGCGCTCATAGTCCTCTGTCTCCTCCCGTTCTTTCTCTCCGACAGTGTGTATGAGACTTACTGCATGTTGAACCGTAGCTATCCGTTGTGGATGGCTTTCGCGAAGTTCGGCGTTCTGGCCACTTTCGGCGAGATGCTCGGCAACAGGGTGAAGACCGGAAGGTATTGCCACGAAGGTTTCGGCCTTGCGCCCAAGTTTGTGGTGTGGGGCCTGCTCGGAATGTGGATCGCGCTCGCAATGAACGTGTTCCGTCTCGGTGTACCCGCATTCATGGAACGCTATTCAGCATTCCAGGGAATCTCCTCTGCCATGTCGGCTCCGCTCTCCTGGATGAAGTTCCTCGGCGCATTGTGCATAAGCACGATGATGAACACCTCGTTTGCGCCGGTCTTCATGACAGTGCACAAGATATCCGACATGCACATTGCCGAGCATGGCGGCAAACTCTCTGCACTCATAAGGCCTGTTGACGTGAAAAGGCACATAACAGGCATGGACTGGGCGACACAGTGGGGGTTCGTCTTCAAGAAGACCATACCTCTCTTCTGGATTCCGGCGCACACCCTTACTTTCTGTCTTCCGCAAGATCTGCAAGTCCTCTTCGCCGCGTTCTGCAGCATTGTTCTTGGACTTCTTCTCTCCATTGCCTCCCTTAAAAGGAAAGCATGAAAAGATATTGCCGATACAGTATAATAAAACATACGATTTTCCGTTAAGAAGACAAAAAGTTACGGACTATGAAAAAGACAGTACTTATATTGTTTTGCGCGATTTTGTTCACGTCTTGCCATACCACATCGGCGCAGAAGGAGGTCCTCTGCGAAGTGAAGGTTCCATCTGAGGTCGGTACGGGACAGCAGTTCCAGTATAAGGTCATAACAACTGCAAAGGCCAAGATCCTTGACACCGACTTCGGGAAGTTCGATCTCGTGTCTGGCCCAAGCACCTCGACATCCACGTCAATATCCATCGCCGGCGGCAAGACTGAGCAGAAAACAGAGTACTCGTATGTCTTCGTGCTTTCATCCAACCGTGAGGGCACTCTCACCATACCCGGCGTGTCGCTTTCCGTTGACGGCAAGGTGATGCACACCGACGCGGTGGTGGTGAAAGTGGTGAAATCGCCCAAGCAGCTGCAGAAAGGGGAAGCCCCTGATGAAACTGACAACATGTTCAACTTTCAGTTCCAGTGGCCCGACATGGATTCCTTCTTCGGCAGAAGGCCTTCGGGCAAGGAAGACAAGATAGACTACAAGGACAACATCAGCAAGGACGACATGTTCGTGAAGGCCACCGTTTCGCAAAGCGAAGCGTACAAAGGAGAGCCTGTGGTTGTTACTTACAAACTCTTCATCAAGAAGGATGTCCGGAATTTCGAGATTGCCCGTGCAAACTATCCCGCCACCGAGGCGGCCTGGTTGGAGCATCTCGACCTCAACTACCGCGACGAGTCGTCGGAGACCGTCAAGGGCGAGACGTACAACGTTTACACTATCAAGCAGACGGCTGTTTACCCCAAGAAGACAGGGAAGATAACCGTCCCGAAACTCGACTTGGTGCTGCGCGTCGGTGTCCCGGCTGTTGTGAACAGCCCTTTCTGGGGCAAGATGACCACGGTGAGGGCAAAGGACTTCCAACTTACTTCTAACGAAGTACATCTTAAGGTGAAACCGCTGCCCAACGCTATGGACGACAACAAGGTGGACATTGTCGGACATTTCGACATCTCGGCAAATGCAAGCAAAACAGAGGTTTATGCCGAACGTCCGGTCACGATTGCCGTAACTATATCCGGAAACGGTAACCTGCACCATGTTGAAAGCGAGGATATAGAGATAAACTTCCCTTCTGAATGGGACAAAATGTATCCTAAAGTGTCGCAGAGTGTCTCGGCAAAGGGCAACCTTGTGAGTGGTTCAAAGACTTTCAAATACACCTTCATACCCCATGCTGCGGGTGAATATTATGTTCCTGGCGCGAAGTTCACCTACTATGACGATGAGACGATGACATACAAGACTGTTTCCGCGCAAGACCTGAGGATTGTAGTGAAGGAGTCTGCCAACGCCCCTCAGCAAAATGACAACAGCGCCATCAAAAACGCAAAAACATACAAAATCTGACATGACGGAGGTTTCTTTAAGGGGTTTTGTTATTCGATTAACAAAAGTATTTAAGGCTCTGTAATCCATGGTTCGTGCCTTGATGTTAAAGTTTATTAAGATGTTGTATTTGTAAATTATGTAAATTCGCGGCTTAAAAACACGTTTTATGAAAAGATTGTCATTAGAAGCAATAATGGTCATTTCGGCGGCTTTGTCGTTCTTCTCCTGCGACAAGGTGGAGGAAGACCGCTATCAGGTCTCAACCATCGAGGATGTCTCGGTGGAGTTTCCGGCGGTTGACAAGGGTTCGGTGTACAGGAAAGTGTTGCTCGACGAGTTCACCGGCCAGCTCTGCACCAACTGTCCGGCGGGTCATGCAATACTTGAGGAATTGCACGGCCGCTACGGCGACACCCTTGTGATTATGGGCATCCACTATGGCCAGTTGGCGCGCCCGTTCGGCAGCACCTTCACCTACGATTTCCGCACAGAGGCCGGCAATACCATTGGCGACTATTTCAACATCGACGGCATACCGGCAGCTGTTGTAAACAGGGAGTACAAGTCGGGAGGGTGGCTGCGCGACTCCTGGCAGACCGTGGTGGCGAACACCGACAGGTCTGTTGTTTATGCAGCGCTGCAACTGATAAATCAGTTCAACGCTTCAAAGAACGAAATCAAGGCCAACGTGAAGGTTACCATGTTGAAAGACTATCCCAATCCTCTTCAGCTTGCACTCTACGTGATAGAGGATGGAGTGGTGAAACCGCAGAAAGACGGGACTGTAACCATCGACGAGTACACCCACAACCATGTGTTTCGAGCCTCTTTCACGGGGAACGCGTTCGGCGACTACCTCAACGGCGGAGCCGCTCTTGAGAACGGCGGAGAATACCTGTATGCTTCCACAATGAGTCTCAATGATAAGGACTGGAACGCCGACAACTGTTCCGTGGTGGCTGTTCTTTATGACAAGTCCGAAAATATAGTCCTTCAAGTAGAGTCAGTGAAATTCAAGTGATATGAAGATTGTTGCGGTAGAGCCTTTGGGCATAAATGCTGAAAGAGAAGAGGAAATCAAGGCCATGCTAAAGTTAGAAGGCCATGACTTCGTGTTGTTTCATGACAGGGTGGAAGAACTTGATGTTCTTGTTCAGAGGATAGGCGACGCCGAGATGGTGATGGTATCGAACATTCCGCTCCCCGCTGGCGTTCTGTCGTGCTGTCCGAAATTGAAATTCCTCAATGTCGCATTCACCGGCCTTGACCATATAGACATGGACTTTTGCCGCGAAAGGGGGATAAAGGTCAGGAACGCATCCAGTTATGCCACAGAGGCTGTTGCCGAGCTTGCAGTGGCTTTGATGCTCGATGTTTACAGGAAGGTGTCTGAGCTGGACGGTAAGATTCGCAATTGCGGCGTACGCGGCGCATTTCTCGGTTTCGAGCTGAAGGGAAAGACTGTGGGGATTGTAGGTACCGGAGCCATCGGTTTGCGCACCGCAGAAATTCTCAAGGCCTTCGGCTGCGAGGTTGTAGGCTGGAGCCGCACGGAGAGAAGCGAGTTCACGGACATGGGATTCAGCTACGTCGGTCTGGACGAGCTCATGGCCTCGAGCGACATCATATCACTGCATGTCCCGCTTACACCAGAAACATACCATCTCATAGACGAAAGGTGCCTTTCCTTGTGCAAGAAGTCGGCAATCTTAGTGAACACCGCCCGAGGAAATGTGGTCGACATGGACGCTTTGGCGGCGGCCCTGAAAGCGGGAAACCTTCACGGAGCAGGCATCGATGTTTTCGAGAAAGAGCCTCCGATACCTGAGAATCATCCGCTTGTTTCATCGCCGAACTGCGTACTGACACCCCACGTGGGCTACGCCACGCGCGAGGCTTTCGACAGCCGGATTGGCATAATCCTCGACAATATCTCCAAGTTTTAACAGAAGACGCGCCATTGAGCAATGGCGCGTCTTCTGTCTCTATTCATCCTCGCCGGTGATTGACTTCAAGGCGCCTTTGACCTCGTCGCCCGCCTCGTCAAGGGCGTTGTTGAAGTCTTGGAGTATAAGGCGCGCCTTGGCCTGCGCGAAGTAGCCCTTGCATTCGCCCTTCAGTTCGTTCACGTGGGAAACCTCTTCGCCTGTGAGTTCTTTTTTCTCAACCTTCGCCACTATTTTCTCAAATTGAGCCTGCGATTTTTCCAGGTCTGAAGCCGAATATCCCGGGTGCTTCTCCTCCAGGGTGAGCGTGAATTTCTCAAGTTTCTTGATACGCGCAGACTTGCTGGTTGTTACAAGAGTGAATACAAGAAGTGCAGCAACGACCGCCACGATGGCAATCATTATCCATTTCATTTTCTTCTGTTCCATTTCGCTGTCGTTTTTTTTATTGTTATTGTTAAGATTCGGTTCAGGTTGCCGTGTCTGACTCAGGCTGAAGTTTCCAGGAAAGAGTGTTCGTTCCTGATGAAAGAATGCGTGTCCAGTTCGGCGTGCAAATATATTCTTTTTTATTGTTGTCTTGGAAAAACTTTTCGTCATGCGGCAAAATGTACGATTTTAGGAGCAGGCTTTTTCCCCGCCAAAAATGAGGGAATCTCGTCATGACGCTCCTTAATTCAGGAATATTTTGTATTTTTGCGGTTTCAAAAAAAACAAGATGGCTCATAAGATTTTGGTTGCGACGGGCGGCGGCGACTGTCCCGGTCTGAACGCAGTGATTCGCGGCATTGTGAAACGCGCGAGTCTTGAAAAGGAAGAGTGGAAGATATATGGCTGCATCGAGTCGTTCAACGGCATATTGAAGGATGACGTCGAGATTGTGGAGCTTACCGAGGAGATGGTCTCCGGCCTCCACGTGAAGGGCGGCACCATAATCAAGACCACCAACAAAGGCGGCCCGTTCCACTTCCCTGTGCGCCGGCAGGACGGTTCATGGGAGATGGAAGACCGTTCGACGCTGATGAAGAGGCGCTTCGAGAACATGGGTTTCGACGCTGTCATCAACATAGGTGGCGACGGCTCGCAGCGCATCTCGCTGCAGCTGCTCAACATCGGCATTCCTGTAGTAGGGGTTCCGAAGACAATAGACAACGACCTCTCGAGCACCGACTTCACCTTCGGGTTTCAGACGGCCGTGCAGATAGCCACCGAGGCCTTCGACAAGCTGGTCACCACGGCGGAGAGCCACAATCGCGTCTTCATCATGGAGGTCATGGGCAGGGATGCCGGCTGGATTGCACTCCACACGGCCATCGCCGGTGGCGCCGATGTCTGCATCATACCTGAAATCCCGTACAATCCGGAGGTTGTGGCGAAGAAGATAGAGACGCGCTACAAGGACGGCAAGGGCTTCTGCAACATAGTCATTGCAGAGGGGGCGAAGCGCGTGGGTGGCGATGTTGTCGGCCATGCCCCGACGGCTGTGGGCGACAGGCATATAAAGCTCGGTGGTGTGGGCGATGTGTTGAAACAGGAACTTGTGGACCTCGGAGTCGGTCACGACATCCGCGTGACGGTGCTGGGGCATCTCCAGCGCGGCGGCACACCCGTGGCCTACGACCGCATTCTCGCGACCGAGTTCGGCGTTAAGGCTTTCGAGTTGGTCAAGGAGAAGAAATACGGCAATCTTGTGGTGTACCGACATCCGGAGATTTCCTATGTGCCGCTTGAGGAGGCGGTGAAGGAACCGCATCTGGTAAGGTACGACGACTACCTCGTGCATACAGCCAAGGGCATCGGCATGGTGTTCGGCGACGAATCTATTTAATTTTCATTTAGGTTTTATTCAGACAACATTTATGGCAAGAAGCATATCAAAGCTAAGGAACATAGGAATCGCGGCGCACATCGACGCCGGCAAAACCACGGTATCTGAAAGGATACTCTATTTCACCGGCGTGAACCGGAAGATTGGCGAGACCCACGACGGGCAAGCCACCATGGACTTCATGAAGCAAGAGCAGGAAAGGGGAATAACCATCGCCTCAGCATCCATAACCGCTGAATGGAAGGACCACCAGATTAACCTCATTGACACACCCGGGCATGTTGACTTCACCATCGAGGTGGAGCGCTCACTCCGTGTAATCGACGGTATGGTGGCGGTTTTCTGTGCCGTGGGAGGCGTTGAGCCGCAGAGCGAGACGGTGTGGAACCAGGCCGATAAATACCGTGTGCCGAGAATAGCCTTCGTGAACAAGATGGACCGCACGGGGGCCGACTTCTCCGAGGTCATCGCGCAGATGGAAAAATACCTCGGAACAAACGCAGTGCCGATACAGATACCGATGGGGCAGGAGAGCGACTTCACCGGCAGCATCGACCTCGTCAAGATGAAAGCGCTGACATACTCCGAAAAGGAGGTCTTCGAGAATGAGATTCCTCAAGAATTCCTTGAGGCGGCAATGGCAGCCAGAAAGAACCTCATAGAAAAAATCGCCGACTTCGACGACGAGATCGCCGAGCTCTATCTCGACGACAAGCCGATTGAGGAGGATATGCTGAAGAAGGCGCTCCGCCAGGTAACCATCAAGCTGATGGTTACACCTGTGCTTTGCGGCGCAGCATACAAGAACAAAGGCATCCAGCCGCTCCTCGACGCGGTGGTTGACTATCTTCCATCGCCGACAGACATCGGCACGGTGTTCGCGCACGACCCCTACCAGGAGGACAAGACCTACGAACTCCGCCCTTCGGTGAATGAGCCGTTCTCCGCGCTCGCGTTCAAGCTGATAAACGACCCGTACGTGGGTCAGCAGACCTTCATCAGGATATTCAGCGGGAAGTTGACAGGCGGCATGAGTCTCTACAACACCAACAAGGACAAGAACGAACGTGTTGGCCGCATTTTCCGAATCAAGGCCAAGGAACGCGAGGAGATAACCGAGGCCGGGGCAGGGGAGATCATAGCCCTCGTGGGCATGAAGTACACCCGCACGGGCGACACCTTGTGCGACGAAAAGCAGCCGGTTGTACTCGAGTCGATACACGTGCCGCCCGCTGTGATTGAAATGAAGATAACTCCCTCGGATCTCAAGAACCGCGACAAGTTAGGAGAGGCACTCGCCAAGCTGAGCAACGAGGATCCGTCGTTCCATGCCCATTACGACGACGAGACCGAAGAGACAATCATCTCCGGAATGGGCGAACTCCATCTTGAAATCATAGTTGACAGGCTGAAGGACGAATTCAAGGTGCCCATAGAAGTGGGTGCGCCGAGCGTTTCATTCCGAGAGACAGTGTCGCAGGAGTTCGAGTGCAATTACAAGCATGTGAAACAGAGTGGCGGACACGGACAGTATGCGCATACTGTCATCCGCTTTGAGCCGAACGAGGGCAAGGGCTTCGAGTTTGTGGACATCACCAAGGGCGGCGTTGTGCCGAAGGAGTACATGCCTTCAATAGAGAAAGGCCTCCGCGCTGCAATGGAGAAGAGCCCGCTTGCCGGCTACCCGGTTGTCGATGTGCGCTGCGTGCTTGTTGACGGGAGCTTCCACCCAGTTGACTCCAGCGACATGGCGTTCCAGCTCTGCGCGGCCCAGTGTTTCAAACAGGCCTATCCGAAGATGAAGCCGGTGCTGCTCGAGCCGGTGATGAAAGTGGAGGTTAACACCCCTGATGAATACATAGGCAACATAACCCGCGACATCACGAAGCGCAGGGGCAGGATTGAGAACATGAGGCGTTTCAGGAAAGGTTCGCAGAAACTCGACGGGTTCATTCCTCTTGCCGAGATGTTCGGTTATGCCACGGCGTTGAGGAACGTAACCAGCGGCCGCGCAAACTATTCGATGGAATTCTTCCAGTATATGAAGATGCCGGCGGCAAAGCAGGAGGAGGTCGTGGCCGCACGCAAGAAAGCTTAGAGCATTGCCTCGCAATATAAAACGTTTCCGCCCGTTCTTCTTATATCACTACTGTTTTTCTGAAACCACTGTCATGAAGAAAATTGCATTATTCGTCTCTCTTTTGGCGTACGTCGCCTCGTTGGTTGCCCAAAGTTCCTATACGTTCACGGCCCACAGGAATGTTGTGCGTGATGGCTACAATTTCTGGATATCAGAGCCTGACACGTACGTTGACCGCAAGGAGCCGTTCCCGTTGGTGATTTTCCTCCACGGGGCAAGTCTTTGCGGCAACGACCTTGAAAGGGTCCGCAAATACGGCTGCCTTGACGCCATCTCCATGGGGCGCGACATCAATGCCATAGTGCTTGCACCGCAGAATCCGGGCGGCTCCTGGAACGCCGGCAAGGTCCTGAAGCTGCTCGAATGGACGACGCGCAGATATGACATCGATACCAACAGAGTGTATCTGATAGGCATGAGTCTCGGAGGCTTTGGCACTATTGAATTCCTTGCCACCTACGGTGAGAGAATAGCCGCCTCGATGGAACTTTGCGGCGGCACGGTGAGAAAGGACCTCTGCAAGCTCAACGACGTGCCGCTCTGGATTATCCACGGCACCGCCGACCGCGCCGTACCAGTCGACCGGGCGCACGACATCGTCAACTCAATGAAGAAATGCGGAAGCACAAGTCTTCTGCGCTTCGACAAGTGGCAGGGCGTGAACCACTCCCAGCTGGCAAAGCTCTTCTATCTCGATGAAACATACGCATGGCTGTTCTCCCATACAAAAAACGCCTCCCCGAAAACTGTCAACCAGGACATCGACATCAAGGCGAAGGATCTTGACCGCGCATATCAGAACATAAACCGGAATGCGAACAAAATCACTGTAAGCAGGCACGCCGGGAACAACAACGACATGCGCCGCACCGACGACTGGGAAGAGAATGATGCCGATCCTGTCGTGGAGCAGAAACAAGAGGCCGCAAAGAAGCACCATTCTGCAAGCCATCATGTTTACCACACAGTTAAGAAAGGCGACACGCTATATTCAATCGCGAAGCGGCATCACACCACAGTCGACAAAATCTGCCGGCTCAACAATATCAAGGAGACCACAACCTTGCAGATAGGCAGGAAGCTGAAGGTTAAGTAACCAGCCATAATTCTAATATCCTACATGATGCAATGAAAGACACTTTCGGACATATCTTCGTGATTTCAGACGGTGGCGACACACACGGAGGCTTCATGACCGGACAGATAGACGGATGCCCCAAAGGTGTTTCCGTGGACTACGGATTCATATCCTCAGAGTTGCGCCGTCGGTCCCCGAGCGCCGATTCTCTTTCGACACGGAGGGCAGAGTGCGACGAGGTTGTTTTCGATTCAGGCATTGAAGGAGGTTTCACAACGGGCGGCACCATAAGCTTCAGGGTTCCGAACAAGGATGCAAAGGTGGACGAGAAGAACCGCTATGTAGTCAAACCGTCTCATGCGTCTTTTTCTTATATGAAGAAATACGGTTTCCGCGACAACGAGTTGTGCGGAAGGTCATCGGCGCGGCAGACGGTGTGCAGGGTTGTTGCCGGGGCAATTGCCAAGCTGTGCTTGAAAGAAAAGAACATAACCTTCGAGTCTGAAACGCTGTCGGTCGCGCGTCCGCTCCAAGAGGGGGACTCTGTGGGTGCTTTAGTGCGTTGTGCGATATATGGCGTGCCTGCCGGACTCGGCGAGCCTGTGTACGACAAGTTCTCGGCCCGTCTTGCCTACGCCATGATGTCGATAAACGCGGCAAAGGGCTTTGAAATAGGCGAGGGCTTCCGTGCGGCGGGCATGTCGGGAAGCGAGTGCCACGACCTTATGGACACCGACTTCACTTTCAAGTCGAACCACGACGGTGGAGTGCAGGCCGGCATAACAAACGGGCAGCCGATAGAGTTCAGGGTTGCATTCAAGCCGGTGCCTTCGGTGAGGTACGACAGGGAGACTGTGGATTTCGACGGCAAGTGTGCCGTGATGTACGGTTCCGACCGCAACGACGTATGCGTGGCGCCGCGAGTACTGCCCGTGGTCGAGGCCATGGCAGCGGTTGTAACTCTGGATTTCATGTTGCTTGCCGAGGCGGGCAAGACCCTGTAATTTCCCCTTTCATGAGTGACTGAAATTTTGTTGACAATAATTTGCAATCAAAGATTTCTATCCCTGAATGGGTCATGCCTTTTTTATCATTTCACTTTTGGTTATTGGCTGAACCAGCATACGGTTGCGCTGGTGTCTCTCAAGCAGCACGATGCCTGTTTGGTAGTCTTTCCCGTTGGTGAGCCAGTGTAGTATATCGTCCATATCTTCATCTTTATGAGGCAAAGATAGGCGTTTATAAACGGAAAATATAGGACAAACAAAAACACGGTCGTGCTGTTTGACCGCGCTTTTGTTTACCTTAATACCGCGACAACGATAGTAGTGGTTATGAGCACGCAGTGTGAAATTTGAACGGATAGCGTGCCCGGTCGCCCAAAAGAATGAAATCTAATTTGCTGGAAGCAAATCACATTTTTTATAAAAGATTTTTATTGTATTATCATTTACCCTTTTAATGAAAAATTTCGAATATCCAGTATAAGAACATATTCCAAACTTCATATCATCACACGTAAAAACTTTAATATACTCATCAACAGAAGGGACAGTGTCAACAGAAATAAGTTTGCTAAACGACGAATATAATCTATAATGACCATGCCATGTATTGATTTCGCTTATATGTGCTCCCAATGTTCCATCTGTGTTATAATACAACAAAAAGCCATTTTGTTTGTCATCTATCATATCGTTATAATTTGTTACTACAAGGCTACATTCAGACCAACCATTATCAATACAATAAGTTTCAATTTCTTCATAAGTATCGAAATCGCTTGGGGTAACAGGATTATCTGGAGTATCGGGAGTAGGATTATCCCTCTCACAAGAGGAGAAACATGCGATTGCAAAAAATGCCATTACAACAAATACCATTTTCTTTTTCATATTTGTAAGTTTACAATTTGCGGCAAAAATACAAAAAAGCCGTCACAAACTGCAACGGCTTTCAAAAACTGATCAAACAACCGAAAATGCGATTTTGGGTTATGGGGTCACTTGGTCGTCAAGGTTGGTGGACTGGCCGATGAGAGAGTCCATCACGCCGGTATAGACCTGTGCGGTGGGGGTGTCATAGACAAAGGAGACAGTCGCGCCGTTGTTGTCGGTGACGGCCTTGCCGGAGCTGGTCTCCACGTTCTCGCCGATTTCCGCGCCGCGGTCTTCATCGCCGAGCATGTGGATGTCGCTGTTGTTGAGGCGGGCGAGGATGATGGCCTCGGAGTTCATCACCGAGGCGATGAAGCCCAGCAGTTTGGGCTTGAAGCCGGGGTGGTAGATTTCAAGGTTGGCCTGTAAATAACCACGTTAAAATATACCAAAGTGCCATTCAAAAGTATACCACTTTGGAGACTGCAAAAATACAAAAAGCGTGTTATAAATCCTTGCTGTGTCACGAAGACC
>CADBQG010000034.1 GCA_902796805.1 uncultured Bacteroidota bacterium | reverse complement strand
TGGCGTGAAAGTCTCCCTTATACTTCGAAACTATCTTGTTAAACAGATAACGGGGGACAAAATCCACCACTTGAGCGAAAACATATCGGCCTAAATTCATTCTTTGCGATTTTAGGCCGTAAAATTACTCCATCATTTCAAATCGAAAAATCAAAGAACGCTTGTATTTTACTACATATCAACAAATTAAATACTTAAGTTAAAAATTTATCGCAACAGTACTAGACTATGATTTATAATCCGACAATAGTACAAAAAGCATTTACAGAGCATCTTGATGGAAAAGAACCTTATTTTTATGGAAAGAAATGCCGCCAACAAAAATATGGTATGACGAAATTACTAATAGTTTTCATACCGATGTCGGCATAAGTATTGAATTTAATAATTAACATCTCCGAAATAGGGGATTGTCTTATGGATTTGTACCGGAAAATTATAGTTGAATACAAAAAGAAAGGTATAACTCTTCATAACGAGTTTCCCGATTAGACTTTTAATAAAAAACTCATATCAAATATTTTGTATTATAAATACTACAAGACTAAAAGGGATAATTCCGGAAAAAAAGTACCGAAGTATTTTTTTTTCAAAAACACATTTTGGTATCAAAAAAAGTGTATCTTTGCCGCCAGAAAAAAAGCCCAGGTGGTGGAATTGGTAGACACGCTACTTTGAGGGGGTAGTGGGAGTAATCCCGTGCAAGTTCGACTCTTGTCCTGGGCACAAAAGAAAAGCCTTGATACGCAAAGTATTGGGGCTTTTTTCAAATACAGTGTTATGAAAGGACTGCAAAAAAGAAAACAGCAATTCATCCGCTTCCTTTTCGGAAGTTTCTCCTTCACCGCCGTCATGTTCGCCTTCCAGGCCTGCTACGGGGTGCCGGAAAACTACTACGTTGCCAAGGGAAAGGTAGTGTCCGCCACGACGGGAGAGCCGCTGCAGGGCATACAGGTGTACAACAACTACCACGGCAAGCAGGCGGCCGTACTGTCAAACTCCGACGGGGAATTCTTTGTAGAGGTGGACAACAACGCGACATCCGCAACTCTCTGCTTCAGGGACGTTGACGGCGATGAGAACGGCAGCTATGCAAACCTCGACACGCTCGTATCTGTAGTAGAACCCGAGGGCATAATTGTAAAACTCAACGAAAAAGGTGCTGAGCAATAGCAAAAACCGACTCCGCCGCCGGCTGTTCAGGATCTTCAGGGACAACGAGACCCGGATCCACGAGCTCTCGTACCTGTTCTGGGAATGCACCTGGAGATGCAACCTCGCCTGCAGGCACTGCGGCTCCGACTGCAAGGCCGGCAGCTCTCTGCCAGACATGCCGCTCGGCGACTTCCTCAACTCTGTAAAAAGACTCCCGGAAAACACGCAGAAGAACAGAATTATGGTGGTCATAACCGGCGGCGAGCCTCTGCTGCGCGACGACCTGGCCGAATGCGGCAGACGCCTCGCCGGAATGGGCTTCCGCTGGGGCATCGTGACAAACGGGATGCTCTACGACGAACAGATGCACAAAAGGCTCACCGCCGCAGGCTTGAGTGCCGTAACCGTAAGCCTCGACGGACTGGAGGAGACTCACAACTGGCTGCGCAACAACCCCGACAGCTTTTCCAAGGCCTTGCAAGCACTGAAGATAATATCCAGAACCCCGGGTCTCACCTACGACGCCGTAACATGCGTCCACCAGAGGAACATCTCCGAACTTGAATCGCTCAAGGGGCTGCTGCTGTCTGAAGGAATCCTGAACTGGAGAATCTTCACGATAGCCCCGATAGGCCGCGCAGCCGACAACGCCGAACTGCAACTTTCCAGTCCCCAACTCGAACAACTCTTCGATTTTATATCGCGCACCAGAAAAGAAAAAAGAATGAACCTGACATTCAGCTGCGAGGCCTACACCGGAAAATACGAGGAGGCGGTGCGCGACAGCTACTTCTTCTGCCGCGCCGGCATCAACATAGCAAGCGTCCTCATCGACGGCTCCATATCTGCCTGCCCCAATATAAACAGAGCCTACTCCCAGGGTAACGTCTACAACGACGACCTGTCAGACGTATGGGAAACCAGGTTCAAATGCTTCAGGGAGCGGGAATGGATGCGGAACGGACGGTGCAGCAACTGCAAGGACTTCAGGCAGTGCCTGGGCGGGGCCATGCACCTCCGCACCCCCGAGTGCGGCGAGACACTGCGCTGCTACAACTTCCGCGGCTGACACCGCCTACACAGTTAACCTTACGGTGATAACGAAGTCTAAAAGAAAAAAGAGAGATGAAAAAGAAACTCCAAATCCTTGTCATAAACCTTGCCACGGTTCTGTGCTGCCTTTCAGCCGCCGCCCAGACAACCGGCGACATGCCGCAGGACACAGCCTCGTTTCTGCCCGTTGCCACAGGGTATGACTGGATCACATACCGCGGGAAGGCCGACATAGCCGACACCGGAGGCACCAGAACCTGCAACTTCTACGTGGTGAACCGCACCGACAGCATACTGTACATCAACATACATGCTTCGGGAATAGAGGTTGCACGGGCCGTCTTCACCCCCGACAGCATCGTATACGTCAACAAACTGACCCGGCAGTACTTAAAGGAAACTTACGCGCCCTTCAACAAATTCCTCAAATCGGGACTCGACTTTACAACTGTGCAGGCCGTCTTTAACGGCACCGTTGAAAAACTCCCCAAAGGCGACAAACTCTCGTTCGAGTACCTTTCGTTCAAACCAGTGAACGACACAAGTTCTTTTTTCACAGAATTTGTTTTCAAGGAGTTGGACAAAGTTATCGAGGTCCACGGCACCATAAAGGTGGTTCGCATAGGCAAGCCCGGCCCCACATCAATAAGGATTCCTGAAAATTTCGAAAGAATAACATTCTGACCGACAGATGGATACTTTATTAAGCCACGACAAAATCAAGGAATACGCTCTCGGAATAGGATTTCAGGACTGTGGAATAGCCATAGCCGAGCATCTCGAGACTGAGGCAGGCATGTTCCTTGAGGCTATCAGGCTTGGAAAGCACGCCGGGATGAGGTTCCTGGAACGGGGCATTGACGACAGGTTCATTCCAGAATCGCTGCTACCCGGCTGCAAGACAGTTGTGGTCGTAACTTACAACTATCTCACCGATTCCACTCAAGCAACAGACAAGTATCTTATAGCACGATACGCCCACATTATTGACTATCATATAGTTGTGAAAGAAATGCTCCAAACCCTCGCGCTTGCGATTTCGGAACAACACCCGGGGTTGCGGGTGAAGGCTACTGTTGACAGCTCGGCAATTTCGGAAAAGGCCTGGGCGGTGAAAAGCGGTGTAGGATGCATCGGCAAAAACGGCATAGTGCACAACAGCCATGGCTCATTCTTCGTGATAGGGACGCTCCTGCTTGACCGTGTTTGCGACAAATATGACGAACCCGCTCCGAAATCTGATTGCGGCGACTGCGACATCTGCGTGAAAAGTTGCCCTGTCAACGCGCTTGAAACTCCCTATTCGGTGGATGCAAGAAGATGTGTCTCCTATTTGAATACAGAAGATAAAAATCCAATATACAGCGAATTAGCGAAGCAAAAATATATATTCGGATGCGACATCTGCCAAGAGGTTTGTCCGAAAAACAAAAAAAAAATTGCAAATGTGCTGAACGAAACAAAAACTTCTTTATTTTTGCCGCTCGAAAACAGCGACTATGAGTGTCTGGATTCAGAAACCTTCAGCCGTTGTTTTGCCCGAACATCAATCTTGAGGCGAAAATTTTATCGATTTCGGCAAATGATTGATGCAAAAGGGCGGGAATAGTATCTTTGAGGTATGACAAAAGACGAGATTATCCAGTATGCAACAAAAGTCCTGAATGAGGAGGCAAACTCCGTTTCAAGGCTTGCGGGTTATCTGGACGAGGACTTCGTCAGTGCAGTCGAGGAGATTGAGGGGTGCAAAGGCCGCGTTATCGTCACGGGCATAGGCAAGAGCGCGATAATAGGGCAGAAAATTGTTGGGACGTTCAACTCGACAGGGACTCCGGCCGTGTTCATGCACGCAGCTGACGCGGTGCACGGGGATCTGGGCATAATCCAGAAGGATGACGTGGTTATTTGCCTTTCCAAGAGCGGCAACACCCCCGAAATCGCCATCCTGATCCCGTTCCTGAAGGAGAACGGCAACAGGCTCATTGCCATTGTAGGTGCGATGGACTCGCTCCTGGCAAAAGAGGCCCATTACGTTCTCAACTGCACCGTTGAAAGGGAGGCGAGTCCGAACAACTTGGCGCCTACGAGCAGTGCCATGGCGCAGCTTGCCATGGGAGACGCGCTGGCCTCGACTCTCATA
The DNA here is from genome assembly GCA_902796805.1 of uncultured Bacteroidota bacterium. GTDB lineage: Bacteria > Bacteroidota > Bacteroidia > Bacteroidales > WCHB1-69 > F23-D06. Next base: position 519 of record CADBQG010000034.1, on the reverse strand, counting down.
AAGATGAGGGGGTTCACATCGGAGGACTTCGCAAAGGTGCACCCGGGAGGCATCTTGGGACGGCGCACAAGGATGAAGGTCTCCGACCTGTACAAACTCAACGAGATTCCCGCAGTCAACGCGGACGCAAACATGCAGGAGGTCATACTGGAGATTTCCGGAAAACGCCTCGGAGTTACCGCGGTAGTTGACGGCAACAGAGTTATCGGTGCGATAACAGATGGCGACTTGAGAAGGGCCATCCAAAAACATAAAGTCATTATGTCGCTGAAAGCCAAGGATATAATGACAACCCGACCAAAGACGATTCATGCTGACACCCTCGCAGTCGACGCTTTGGAAATCATGAAGAAACACCACATAACTAACATTTTTGTGGTTGACAATGACGGGGTTTATGTGGGAGTTGTCCACATTCACGACATAATAAAGGAGGGTATATATTAGCCCAGGTGGCGGAATGGTAGACGCGCTACATTCAGGGTGTAGTAACCGAACGGTTGTGCAAGTTCGACTCTT
>CADBQG010000033.1 GCA_902796805.1 uncultured Bacteroidota bacterium | reverse complement strand
GAGGCCGCGCAACCGCATTTTTCGTCAACAGGCATCACCTCTGCGCGGCTCAGAGGCACCCGCCGGAGGCTGAAGGGGGTATTTGCAGATTTTAGGTTATCGCATTATCGTGAACTTTCCGTCCCCATCCGCGACAATGAACCACGCCTCCAGTTCCGGATGCCGCTTCACGATTTGCGCAGACTTATCGTGGCCGAGTACCATGAAAGCGGTGGCATAGGCGTCGGCGGTGGCGCAGTCGGTGGCGAGGACCGTGACACTCAGCAGATTGGTGCGTTCGGGCCGGCCGATGCGCGGGTCGAGGATGTGGGTGTAGCGCACGCCGTCCTCCTCGAAGTAGTTGCGGTAGTTGCCGCTCGTGGCCACGGCGCGGCGGTCGGGCAGGGGAATGCTCTCGAAACTCTCCCGCGCGCCGTCGGACGTTTGGGTAGGGACTTGGATGCCCACCTTCCAAGGTTTCCCGCTTTTGCTGCCCCGGGCCGCCACCTCGCCGCCGATCTCGACCAGGCAGTCCTGGTAGCCGTGCTCCACTAACCAGTCAGCGACCCGATCAACGGCATACCCTTTCGCTACGGCATTGAAGTTCAGCTGCACGCGCGGGTCTTTCCGGACGATGCTGTCGCCTTGCAAGTCAACAAGTTGGAAACTGACGAACTCTCGAACCGCCGCAAGGGTGTCGTCGCCCACGGTGTGCTGCACGCCGTCTTTGCCAAAGCCCCACAGCTGCACCAACGGCTGCACTGTGCAGTCGAAGGCGCCATCAGTGGCCGCACTCACCGTCTTGGAGAGCCGCAGCACGTGCAGGAAGTCCTCGTTCGGCTCGACCTCTTCTCCCTTGTTCCAGCGGTAAATCAGCGAGATGGTGTCGAAGATGGAGAACGTGTGCGACAAATCTGCTAATAGAGAGTCGATTTGCGCGTGCGGGAGCGGCCGTTTGTCGCCCGTGCCGGTGGCGCAGGTGACGGAGTAGGTGGTGCCGAAAGCCTGCCCCTCTAACTTCCGGATCTCTTTGTCGGAGCAGGCACACGCGCAAAACGCGGCAAGGATAAAAACAGCAATCTTTCTCATTTTGCAAAAATCACGCAAATGTACACAAATTTCCGACATACTCGGTATATCATTTTTCCACCGCCGGAACACCGCTCAAAATAAGCGAAACATGTCGAGCCACAATTGTTTTTTACATATCTTTGCCGCCGAATTTGATTCAGAGATTTTTTAACGTAAATATTTTATTGTGAAACATTTACAATTTTCATTAATAGTGTTTGTCTGCGTTTTCGCGGCGTTTTTCACGAGAATATACGCCCAGGATGACCAGAAAAAGAACTTCAAGCATAGGTTCACGACGTTCCATTTGGAGACGCGCGCCGCTTTTGAATACGATTATGAAAAATTAGGGTTTATCAGCGGATATTCGTCGCAGTTGGACTATAGTTCCATGAAGAACAATTACGGATTCCATGGTGACTATTTCAACTTTCTGCTTGGCGGGGAGATAGGCGACCACATCTCCTATTTTATCCGCCAGCGCATAATCCCTAAGCCCGGTGCCGTCAGTTTTTTCGACAACACAGATTTTCTGTATCTGCAGTACCGGTTCAACAAGAACTGGGCGTTGCGCGTAGGCAAGGAAGCTCTTTACGTGGGTGGTTTCGAATACGACGCTGCGCCCATCGATGTGTACTATTTCACCGACTACTGGGCTGCTTTCCCCTGTTTCCACATCGGCTTTTCGGCGGCCTACACCGACAATTCAGGCAAGAACAAGATTGTGCTGCAGGTTGCCAATTCACCGTACGTGCAGTATACGGCAAGCGACTGGAAGAAGGGGCTTTTGTCGTATAATCTCTTCTGGAGCGGCACTTTCGGTCCGTTCTCAACCCTGTATTCGGTGAACATGATGGAATATGAGCGCGGCAAGTTCATAAACTACATTGCCTTGGGCAACAAGTTGACATTCCCGAAGTGGAGCATTTATGTGGATTATACAAACCGTGCGGTTGTGAATCGTTCTAAAACTCTCACGAATTTCTTTGGAGACTTCTCTTTGGTTTCACGTCTCGACTGGCATGTCAGCAAGAGCGTGAACCTGTTTGCCAAGGGCGGCTATGAGCAGAATTTCGCGGAGAATTTCAACACAAAGAACCCTGTTGACATGATGATGCCTCCGGAAAGTGCCCATGCTTTTTACGGACTTGGCATTGAGGTTCGCCCCCGCACCTACAGGGACTTGAGAATACACGCTTTCTTCGCCCATGACAGCCGGATGGTTCGTACCGTATGTGAACATTATCCATATTACAATTCCGTTCACGTTTACGATATGACTACGAATTGGAATTGGATGGCCAATGTCGGGGTTTCCTGGAGACTTGATTTCATGAAATTCTTACCTGAAAAACTGAAATAAAAGACCGCCATGCCGATATTCCATTTCAAGAGTAACAATATTCTTCACAACATATCTCGGATTTCGAGGAACAATGTGATGGGCTACCTTCGCAAGGCCTATAGCAGGACGGGCGAGTTGGTCATATTCCTTGTGATATTCTTCGGGTTCTTCGTGGGGCTGTCGATAAAGATGACCCTTCCCAACATGCTGAACACATTCATGAATACCGCCTACAAGTTGTTGATTGACACAGTGTTCTATATAATGGCCATCACCGTCATGACGGGTGCCATCAGCAAACTGTTTGTCGAGTTCGGCGTTGTGATTCTGCTCGAGAAGATGCTCAAGCCTCTGATGAGGCCGCTTTACAACCTTCCGGGCGTTGCCTCGCTCGGCGCGGTGATGACTTTCCTGAGCGACAACCCGGCTATCATCACCCTTTCCAAGGACAAGACTTTCAGCAGTTTTTTCAAGAAGTACCAGTTGGCATCGCTGACGAATTTCGGCACCTCGTTCGGCATGGGGCTTGTTGTGATAGCGTTCATGACCGGGCGCGGCTACGGGTCAGGCGCGGTAATAGGGTTGGCCGGCGCGTTCATAGGCAGCATTGTCAGCACGCGTCTCATGCAATTCTTCACCCTGCGGCAGTATCCTGAACTCAACGCTCCGGTGTCAATCACCAACATAGACGATAGCTACGACGCCAAGTTGCAGTCCAACAAGGAGACGCAGGAGAAGGAGAAGCTCGGAGCCTTCATGCGCACCCTCAACGCCATCCTCGACGGCGGCAAAAGCGGTGTGGAGATAGGCTTGTCGATAATACCGGGCGTTCTTGTGATCTCAACGATTGTGATGATGGTAACCTTCGGGCCGTCGGCGGAAATCGGCTATACTGGCGCGGCTTATCAGGGTGTGCCTCTGCTGCCTTGGCTTGCCGGCAAGGTGGATTTCCTGTTCGACTGGCTTTTCGGATTCGAGTATCCGGAATTGATAGCGTTCCCGATCACGGCCTTGGGCGCGGTGGGGGCGGCCATAGGACTGGTGCCTGCATTCGACGCCTCCGGGCTTATCGACAACAACGCCATCGCGGTCTTCACCGCCATGGGAATGTGTTGGAGCGGATACCTCAGCACCCACACCGGTATGCTTGATTCGTTGGGCTACCGCCAGCTGATATCAAAGGCCATAAGCGCTCACACCATAGGAGGTCTCATCGCCGGCATATCTGCGCACTGGCTCTATGTGCTCTTCTCATTGATCTGACCGCTCACCACTTTCATCACGCAGTCCTTGCAGTCGAACTGCAGGGTGAACTTATGTTTGCCCGAGACGAGTTTCAGCGGCTGCGGCGGGCATTTTCCCCCATTTTTGCTGCACCAACCGAGCTCGTGCCTTATGCAGTACTTGCAGGTCATGACACTCTTTCCGGTGAAAAGCCCGGTCTTGTCCAAACCGAACTCTGTCTTTGTGGCTCCGAAATCTTCATAAACTTCGCGGTGCTTCTCGTTGGTGATGTTTTTCAGATAGTCTGCTTCTGAGAAAAACTTTTCAGGAGTGTAGTTAAGGGGTCTGTCTTCAGCCCGGAAATGTTCCAGGCGTTTTTCCGACAAAAGTTCCACCAATCTGCCTTTCAATTCGTTTACAAAGCCTGAATGCACGAAAAAGTCTCCGTCAACGCTGACACTTTTGGCGTGGAAGCAGGTGTTCCCGAGCTTCGACAGGGTCTTCCTCAGCATATCGTGTGTTTTTTCTGGTTGCAATGCCGCTTCAAATGTGGCTTTCCCGTCTATCGAAACCTCCACGCCGTCCTCGTCGCAGGCGGTGATACTGTAGCTGCTGCCATCAACTTTGAAGGCAATGTCAACGTCTATCTTGCGCTCCGCCGTCTTTCCATCGAGGGTTCGCTCAAACTGCTTGTCTATATTCCTGTACAGAACAACTTTTGTGAAGTCTGAAAGTTTTTTATGAGGATAGATTTTTTTTCCTTCAACTTTGTTCACGAGGAAGCCTTCCAAATCGCCGTCATTGTTGATAAAGCAGAGTCCGTCGCCGTTCGATATTCCGGTGTCGCCTTCGTAAAAGAACGCGTTTCCGCGCCTTAATAGGCTGCCAATATGCTGGCCTACGGCCTTCGGGGTGTCGAATGAAGCTATTTTTTCGCGTTTTGAGTCGATGAAGTAAGGCGTGAAGTCTCTGTTGAAAGACTTTTTTACATCTGGAGTGAAGAAAAATGCTGTTTTTCCGCTGCTGCTGCGCGCTATTTCCGGGTTGCCATCGAGGATGTTGTCTATTTTTCTTCTGTAAAAAGAAGTGATGTTCTTGATGTAACTTTCGTTTTTGAGGCGGCCTTCCACCTTGAATGATGATATTCCGGCGGAGATCATCTCAGACAGATAGTCTGCCCTGCACATGTCGCGCAGGGAAAGCAGATGTTTGTCGTGCACAAGTGTCTTCCCGTTTGCGTCCTCAAGGTCGAAGCGTGTCCTGCAGATCTGTGCGCATTCGCCGCGGTTGCCGCTTCTGCCGGTGATGAGCTGGCTTATGTAGCACTGCCCGCTGTAGCTCACGCACAGTGCCCCGTGCACGAAGGCCTCGAGTTCTACGGAGGAATTGTCCCTTATCATGCGCATTGTCGGCAAGTCGGTCTCCCGCGCGAGGACCACGCGCGAAAAGCCGAGTTTCTCGAGGAAGGTGATTCTTTCGATGGAAGAGTTGTGGCATTGGGTGCTTGCGTGGAAAGAGAGCGGCGGCGGGTCGAGTTTGAGGATGCCGAGATCCTGTATAAGCACGGCGTCAACGCCAGAGTCATACAGGGAGAACAGCAGTTTCCTTGCGGGTTCGAGTTCGTCGTCGAAGAGCAGGGTGTTCACGGTCACGTGCACTTTAGCGCCGTAGAGGTGAGCATACTGCACAAGGGCTGCTATGTCCAGGATGGAGTTTGTGGCGGCCTGCCGTGCGCCGAAGGCCGGCGCCCCTATATACACCGCGTCGGCACCGTGGTTTATGGCGGTTTTCCCGCAGTGCAGGTCGCGCGCGGGCAGCAGAAGTTCTATCTTATTCGGCAAAACGCTGTGATTTAAGTGGAAATTGATTGGCGAGCTCACCCGAGAAGTAGAAGTCGTTACAGATAACCCCGAAGGTGTACACCCTGTCGCCCACGGTTATGTGAGAGCCGCCGCACTTCGGATCGGGTCCTGGCTTCGACGAGGCGAAGCCGAGGTTGAACAGCGTGAAGAGAATGTCGGGGCGGTTTTCAATGTCGTAGCCGGCGCGCCGCCACTGCAGCATGGTCTGGTGCAGTATGCAGCCGGTGTAGATGTATGAGTAAAGGTGGTTGCGGTAGTTTGTGAGCCTGCTGAAGCGTTCCGAGGCGCGGTCGGCGGTCTGGAAGTCCAGGACGTGCTCGTATTTCCTTCCCATGTAGAAGACAGATGAAGTGTCGACGAGGTTGCGTTCCACCTGCATGGCGGTGAAGTCCTTGATGCCGTTCACTCCGAGGGAGAATTTGGACTGCACTGAAAGCACTTTCATCGGGCCGAGGTATCGCTTGAACATTTCGCGCTTGCTGTTGAACAGGCGCACCTGCTCGCCCACGAGGCAGGCTACTATCAAGCGCGGCTCAACGCCGGTGAGGCGGGCGGCCTCCTCTATCGCCGACGAATCCTTTACTATCGCGCCTTTCAGCGCGGTCCATGCCGAGTCGTTCATCCATGGTATGAGGTTGCCTGTCCTTGCCGGGGCGGCGGGTGCGAGCCTGCCAGCCGTTTCATCAAGCAGATGTTTGTATTCTTCGCCTGCCGGGTCCTCTGCGAGGTACATCTCGGCGGCGTAGAGCATCTCCTTTATGGCCGTGGGCCTGTCGCTGTTCTGCGCGGCACGGAATATAAGGTCGGCGTTTTCCGGGAAGAAGCGGCGAAGGGCGTGTATGGCGAGGTAGTCGGACAGTACCGCCTCCTGGCTGTCCAAGCTGTCGAATGTCACTGCACTTGTGTTGCTCGAGAGGTATCGGTTGTTCTGGTCTATGCCGCCCTTGTTTTTCGTGAACCCAAGCTCAAAGAATGCCCAGGCCCCGGCCACGGCGAGGCCGAACAGGGCGAAGAGGTGCAGCAGCACTACATACATTCTGCCGCCCGTCCTGAGCCTTTTCCAGGCCGCGCCGGCGCCCTTGCCCGGCACGGCGGTGTCCACCCCGGGAGATTTTTCAACTACACTCATTCAGAAATGCAAATCATATTGTTATAACTGTCTGACAAAGCGACACTTGCAAAGTGTGTGCCTTCTAAATTTTCCAATGCGAAATTATTATTTTTTTCGATATTTTTTCGTATTTTCGCGCCCTTTAACTGACATTTGAAATTATTTAAACTTTAATCTAAAAAATCGCTCTGAAAGATTTTATTTTCAAGACAAAACGATGGAGAACAGTACAATGAAAAACTTGCGCGGAGCTTTAAGGCTTGCGCTTACATCAATAATACTTCTCACTGTATCATACGGCTTGTCGCAGCCTCCCGGCGGAGGCTTCCCCGGCGGCGGCCGTCCAGGCGGAAGACCGCCGATGGGCGACAGGAACACCTGGCAGCAGGAGCAGTTCGGCAACAACGCCAATCAGCCGCTAAGGCAGAAGAAGAAGGTTCGCGAAGGCTCTACTTTCAAGGTGGTGGGACTGCTCCGCGACTCGGTGGCTGGAACGCCCCTCGCATACGCAAATGTGGCGGTCCTCGATGCCTCCGACTCCTCTATGATCAGGGGGACATCCGCCAATTCCAATGGTTATTTCGAGATTGACGGCGTGCCGCAGGGCGACTGCCTGCTCCGTGTGTGGGCCTTCAACTACAACCCCCGCTATTTCCCGTTCACAGTGAAGAACAATACCAACCTCGGCACCCTCAAGATTATGCCCGTCTCCACTTCGTTGGAGGAAGTGACCATCAAGGGGGAGAAGCCGATTTACGCCATGGACGGAGAGAAACTCGTCTATAACGTCAGCGAAGACGCCTCCATACAGACCGGCACCACTGAGGACGCGCTTCAGAACGCGCCAGGCGTGGAGGTTGACGTAGAGGGCAACATCACCCTGCGCGGCGTGTCGAGCGTGGAGATTTGGATCAACGACAAGCCCTCGAAACTCACAGAAGAGAACCTCAAAACCTACCTTCAGACTCTACCCGCCAATGCACTGGAACGCATTGAGACCATCACGAATCCGTCGGCAAAATACGCTACCGAGGCCGAGGCAGTGATTAACATCATCACCTCGGCGCACATCAAGAGCAACCAGTTTGTGAGTTTCGGCGTGAACGGGTCAAACCAGCCATTCGTGTCGCCGTGGGTGAGCTACATGTGGACCAAGGACAAGGTCAGTCTTAACCTGTTTGTTTCAGGGCGTTACAGTGCACGGAAAAACTCCGCTGACGTTAACGCGTACCAACGACGCGACGCGGTGCTGAACGGCGAGATAGTGCCGAACGCATACGACACCACGTGGGAGTCGCACTCCTCCCAGAACGACGTGAACCGTAACGGCAGTGCCAACTTCTTTCTCGGCGTAAACTACGAAATCGACACCGCCAGCGAACTTTCGTTCGACGCCGGCGGCTTCTACAACTATAGCGGAAGCACATTCCTGAAGTCGCAGGATCAGACATATTACGACGTCGACGCCTACGGGCCGGCCGGTCTTAGGTACATCGACACCACGAACAGCAGGACTAAGGGCATGTCCGTGTTCGGACATTTCGGTGTCGACTATACCAGGAAGTTCGACAAAAAGGGACACAACCTGAAGGTAGGCTTCAACTCGAGGTTCTCGCACAACGCGAGCGACCAATGGTACAACCGTCATTACGACACCTACTACGACCTTGACGAACACAGGTACCTTCTGACCAAGAACTACCGCTACGGCGCGGACCTTGACGCACGCTACAACCGTCCGTACAGCGAGGACGGTGAGATGAGCTACGGCCTGCGCGGCAGCCATTTCCAGATGAACAACGACTACCGACGGTATAACGACACCCTCGGTACCATCGTGGACACCCTGAGGACCTACCACTTCAATGGCGGCGAGACAAACCTCAAAGCCGACGTGAACTGGACCCACCGCTGGGGAGGCTTCACTCTCAGCACCGGACTGGGAGTAGGTCTCAACAGGGACATGTACCAGTACATCAGCGACATGCCTTTCGCCGACGCCAACGTAGAGTACCACATCACCGCCAACCCTTCAATACACCTCTCTTACCGTACCGAGAACATGCACAACTTCAAGCTCAACTATTCGATGAGAATGTCGACACCTGACGAGGAAGACCTGAGCAAATTCCGCCGATACGGCGAAAACAGTTATTCAACAGGTAACCCTAACGGCCTTAAAAACGCCATAACCCACAATCTCGAGGCCGGTTGGCAGAAGTATTTCAACAGGTTCGGCAACGTGGGGATAGAACTCTACGGGCGTCTGAGCTCCAACCAGATAAGCTCGCTGACCGATTCCGAGTACGACCAGTACCTCGACCGCATAGTGAGTTATTCAATGCCTTACAACATCGGCACATCCTGGAGATACGGCGCGTCGCTCAACACCACGTTCCGCCCGACGGGATTCATAAATCTGCGACTTTACGCCAACGTCTATGACTACGGCTACAAGATGGAGTACGACCGCAACGGCGTGCACCATGTAGACCAGCGCGACAAGTGGTCGTGGAGCGTGCGCGTGAACTTCTGGGCCAAGGCGTTCGACTGGCTTCAGTTCACTGCTTCGGGCAACTACAATTCGCCGAAACTCAGCCTGATGAGCGAAAGCAAGGCCCGCTACTCTCTCAATTTCGGTATCAGGAGCGACCTCTTCAAGCGCAAGCTCTCCATCTTTGTAAATGTGCAGGACATCTTCAACTGGGGCGGGCGGTTCGGCTCCGGCTCCGTCAACACCAACCCCTACTACCTGAGCGACAACACCAACAAGATGCTCAACAGCCGCTATGTCTCCGCGGGCATAACCCTGCGTTTCGGCAAGATGGAGCTTGAAAAGAAAGCCCAGGTCGGGGAGGGAGAGACAGGAGACACCTTGTAACAGTCAAGAACGAAAGATGAACATCGCTATTTTAGGATACGGAAAGATGGGGCGGCTCGTCGAGAAAGTCGCCGTGGCGGCCGGCCACAGCATTACAGTGATAATCGACAGTGAAGAAGACTGGCGTGCCAAGGTCGGAGATTTAAGGAACGCCGATGTGGCCATCGATTTTTCGATGCCGTCGGTGGCGGCCCTAAACATAATGAGGTCTTTTTCCAACAATGTCCCGATAGTGGCGGGCACCACTGGCTGGCTCGACAAAATGGGCGAGATTGAGGAAGAACGCAAAAGAGTGTCGGGAAGGCTGCTCTATGGCGCAAACTTCAGCATAGGTGTCAACATCTTGTTCAAAATCAACAGGCAGTTAGCCGAAATGATGGACAAGTACGGCGACTACAGTGTGGCCATGCGCGAGACACATCACATACACAAGAAAGACGCTCCCAGCGGCACCGCGATACATCTTGCGCAGGACATCATCGGTTGCGTGGACAGGTTTGACGACTGGAAACTCGCGGACGGCGAAACAAACGTCAACGTCCTTCCAATAGAAGCAGTGCGCGAGGGAGAAGTCCCTGGAACACACGAGATTGTATGGTCGTCTGACGTCGATTGCATCGAACTGAAACACGTTGCATTCAACCGTGAGGGGTTCGCCCGGGGCGCCGTGATGGCAGCCGGTTGGCTCGTGGGCAGACAACCGGGAACATACGAGTTCAGCCAAGTTTTCGACAGCATACAATAAAACGTTGTATCTGTCGTTCTACTGGCACTGAATCAAACAAAAACACAACAAACATTAATCGTAAGAATGTACCTTTCCAAAATCACACTTGCAATATTGCTGGTCATCGGATTCATCGGATGGCAGGCCGGACTGTGGGGAATTTTCAAGAAAGCCGGACTGAAACCATGGCTTTCACTTGTGCCGTTCTACAATATATGGCTGTGGATCAGCAAGGTTATCGGCAAAAGATGGTGGTGGATGCTGCTGTTCCTTGTGCCGTACCTCGGCATCTTCATGTTTTTCTACATTGTATGGGAGACGATACGTCAGTTCAACAAGTACAGTTATCTGCCGTTGATTCTCGGCACGCTCTTTTTCGCTTTCTATCTTCCTTACCTTGGATTCTCGAATAAAGAGGAATACGTTGATCCTGAGCATCTTGTAAGGCCTGAGAAGACAGCAGCCCGTTCCTGGGGCGATGCCATAATCTTCGCTGTGGCTGCCGCCTATATCATCCGCACTTGCTGGTTCGAGCTTTACACCATACCAACATCCTCTATGGAGAGTTCTCTGATGATTGGAGACTTTCTCTCTGTGAGCAAGTTGGAATACGGTGTGCGCGTGCCTCAGACTCCCATGGCCATACCTTTCATACACAACAAGTTGCCGCTAACTCAAGCCACGAAGTCGTATTCCGAAATCGTGAAACTTCCCTATATGCGTTCCAAGGCAATCAATCCGGTGAAGCGCAACGACGTGGTTGTATTCAACTATCCCGACGGCGACACCGTGGTTGTAGAGCGGCAGGCCGAGAGCTACTATGCGATAGTGCGAGAGTTCGAGGCTATGCTCAATCCGAATGCGACTGTCGCCGAGAAAAACTCAGTGTACGCAAGATATTCCCCGGAATTCATTAGCAGAATCACGTCAAAGTATGGCGGCAACTACAAGCCCGGAAACGGAAGAACGGCCGTATGGCAGGAGTATAAAGTCATCGACAGGCCAGTCGACAAAAGGGAAAACTACGTAAAACGCTGTATAGGCACGCCTGGCGACAAGCTGCAGATTATCGACAGACAGGTGTACATCAACGGACAGAAGGCAACTAACCCTGACAGACTCCAGTTCGCGTGCCTCGTTTCGCACCCCGCCGGCAGGCAACTCTCAAATAAGGAAAGAAAATCCCTGAACATCAACGAAGAAGACATCCAACAAGTCGATTTGAACAGATTCATCTACAGACTGAATGCAAAACAGCAGGAACTGATAAGGAAGAAGGGCTTTGAAATCATGATAATGACAGAAAAAGAGGGCGAATACTCGGCTGACATATTCCCGCACGACTCCAACTTTAAGTGGAACAAGGACTTCTTCGGGCCTCTGACCATACCTTCCAAAGGTAGCACAACAGAAATCTCCGTTGACAATATCGCGCTTTACGAGAAAATAATCCACAATTATGAGGGACACGAAGTAAGTGTCAAGGATAGACATGTGTTCATCGACGGCAAGCCGGCAAATTCGTACACTTTCGAAATGGACTATTACTTCATGATGGGCGACAACCGCCACAATTCCGCCGACTCGCGCTTCTGGGGCTTCGTTCCTGAAGACCACATTGTTGGAAAGGCCTCCATAGTTTGGCTCTCGCTCGACAAGTTCAAAAATTGGGGCGACAAGGGGAAAGTTCGCTTCAACAGAATGTTCAAGAAGATAAGGCTGTAACGCACCTGCTACCTTCACGGATTTGAGATATGGGGAGTGCGCTGCCATTTCTTCCTATAACGAAGAAAGAAACCGAGAATTTAGGATGGGACTATGTTGACGTCGTAATTGTGAACGGCGACGCGTACGTTGACCACCCGTCGTTCGGGGGTGCGGTGATTGGCAGGATATTGGAGCGTTCAGGGCTGAGGGTCGCCATGATTCCGCAGCCCAACTGGCAGGACGACCTTCGCGACTTCAGGAAATTCGGGCGTCCAAGGCTATTCTTCGGCGTAACTTCGGGCAATATGGACTCGATGGTGAACCACTACACGGCAAACAAGAGGCTCCGCAGTGACGATGCCTACACACCAGGCGGCAAGTCGGGCTTCCGCCCGGACTACGCTGCGACGGTGTATTCACGGATTCTTCGCGAACTCTACCCCGAGACGCCGATAGTCATAGGCGGCATCGAGGCATCGATGCGAAGGCTGTCGCATTACGACTACTGGAGCGACACACTGAAACCGTCGATACTGATGGAGAGCGGCGCCGACGTGCTCGTGTACGGCATGGGCGAACGGCCGATCCTGCGGATAGCGAAGATGATTTCCGAAAACCCGGATTGGAGGGACGAACTTTCCGAATGTCCGCAGATTGCTTTCGTTGAGCGGGATGCTTCAAAATACAAAACAAGTAACCACATAGTTCTTCACGACTATAATGAAGAACTGAAGGACAAGAGGAAGTACGGCGAGGACTTTGTGAAGACTGAGACCGAGTCGAACAGGGTGTTGCAGCGCACAATCGTGCAGCCTTACGGGAATGAGCTCGTTGTAGTAAACCCTCCGTTCCCTACCGCCACGGAGGAGGAAATGGACAGTTTTGCCCTTTTCGGCAGGATGAGCAACGAGCCGCATCCGAAATACAAAAAAAGGGGCGACATACCGGCCTTCGAGATGATCAAGAATTCAATCACGATACACCGCGGGTGCTTCGGCGGTTGCAGTTTCTGCGCCATCTCCGCGCACCAGGGCAAGCATATCGCCTCCCGTTCTGAAGCGTCTATAGTCATGGAGGCCGAAAACTTGGCAAAAAGACCGTATTTCAAAGGGCATATAAGTGATCTCGGAGGTCCTTCGGCCAACATGTACAAGATGTCGGGTAGCGACCCGGAAAAATGCAGCAAGTGCGGGAGGGCGTCGTGCCTTGTGCCGCAGAAATGCGGAAATCTCAAGTTCGACCACAGGCCTGCCACAGCCCTGTACCAAAAGGTGGCCTCCCTTAAGGGTGTGAAACACATAACCATAGGGAGCGGCATTCGGTACGACATGCTTATAGACGATGACGGCAGGAAGCGCAAAGATTTCGGGTTGGGCGAATATTTGAGGCAGGTGATTGCGAACCACGTCTCAGGAAGGCTCAAGGTTGCTCCTGAACACACTGACGCGGAGGTTCTGAAGCTGATGAGGAAGCCTTCTTTCGACAACTTCATTCAGTTCCTTGGCATGTTCAACGCGGAAAACAGGAGGTGCGGCAAGAGCCAGCAGCTGATACCGTATTTCATAGCCGCCCATCCTGGATGCACTGTGGCGAAAATGAGTGAGTTGTGCGACATCACGCGCAGGTTCAACCTCAAGACTGAGCAGATACAGGATTTCACGCCCACGCCCATGACATATGCAACCGCAATGTACTATCTGGGCTACGACCCGTACACAGGCAAGAAGGTGCATGTTGCAAAAAGCCGGCAGGAACGCTCCGACCAGCATTTGTTCTTCTTCGCTGAAAAAAAAGAAAACAAACAGAGAATCAAACAATTGCGCATGAATCAAAAACGCAGGCATTGATACATTTCACCTCTGCCTGACAAACAAAAATGAAAACCCCCATATCCTTATTTTAAGTATCTTTGCGCCAAATTTCGAACATTATGACAAAAACGAGACTCCTCATAACAACATTTGCCTTGCTGTTGCTAACTGTGTCATGCACAAGAACCGAAAAGACGTACTATCCCGACGGGGCCGTGCAGTCGATTATCCGTTACAAGGGCAGCAAAGAACATGGCAAGAGTGTCTATTTCTTCAACCGCCCCAACACCGTGGAGATTGAGGTGGAGATGCGCGATGGAAAGCGCAACGGAGAATTCCGCAGGTATTTCGTCAACGGCCTTCTCGACACGCACTGCACCTACAAGGACGACAATATCGAGGGTGTTGAGACGATGTACTTGGCCAATGGGACGAAGAGCCAGGAGACTACATACAGAAACGGGAAGAAGAACGGCCCCCACACGGCTTACCATATCGACGGCAGCGTCAAGATTGAAGGAGGGTTTTCCAACGATATGTTCGACGGGCCGTGGAACTACTATGACGAACGCGGCGTGCTTGTGGGAGAAGGTGTCTTCAAGGACGGCACCGGCACAGTTACTTCCTACTATCCAACAGGACAAATTGAAACTACCACCCACTACGTCGACAACAAGAAAGACGGCAAGGAGATTCACTATACAAAGTCGGGGCAACCATTTCAGGAAATTGTGTTCAAGTCCGACAGAATAGTCAGCGAGAAGACTGACTCAACACTCCTCAAGTAACCGATGAGAAAAGCATTTCTGCTGATATTGGCTTTCTTGATGGCCGTGCCGCTGCTTAACGGACAAGGGGAGCGCAGGATACAGTACCGTGCCGACATGGGGTACTACGACGAGGAATTCTTGCCCGGCGCACAGCGCCTCATCGGTCATGTGAAGTTCGCGCAGGACAACGTGGTGGGCTTCTGCGACAGCGCGTACCTTTATGATGCCGACAACTTCATCCTCGCCTTCGGGAACCCGGTAAGGATCACGGTCGGCGACTCGGTTTTCCTTTACGGAAGGACTGCCTCATACGATGGCAACGGGCGGCAGGCATCCATAGGCAAGGAAGTGAGGCTTGAGAACCACTCGGCCTTCCTGCTCACCGACAGCCTTTTCTACAACCTCAACACCGACTGCGGGTATTACAACACCGGCGGAACCATATACAACGGCGCCGACACCCTTTCAAGCATTGTAGGACGCTATTACACCCGCACCGACGAGGCCTATCTCAACGTCGACGTGCTGCTGCTGAGTGCAAACTACAGGGTTGAATGCGACTCCCTGCGCTACAACGCGTCGCAGAAAACTGCCTTCTTTATCTCGCCTACGAAGATGAATGGGAAAGACAATGAAATATTCACCAATAACGGATACTACAACACGGAAACCGAAGTCTCCACGCTCCATGGAAGGGTCAGCCTGGTTGACAAGGCACAGTCGTTGACCGCCGACAGCGTTTACTATGATAAGAAACTCCGATTCGGAAGGGCTTGGAATAACGTTGTTTACGTCGATACCGCCAACAATTTCCTCCTCAAGGGAAACTACATGGAACACTATGAAAACGGAGGCACGTCAATGGTTACCGACAGCAATATGCTTGTGGTCATCGACGAGAACCGCGACTCGCTTTTCCTTCATTGCGACACGCTGCTTGTTGACTTCGACTCTGCGGGGAGCATTTCGCTTGTCCGGGCCTACAATCGCTCCAAGTTCTATCACAAGGACTTGCAGGGAGCCTGTGATTCGATTTCATACGTTGTGGCCGACTCCACGCTGACCATGTTCCACAATCCAGTGCTTTGGACAGACTCTTACCAGATGACCGCCGACACCATCAGGTTCACGAGTGTGGATTCCACGAGATCTGTGATAGAGCTCACCGACGCGAGCTTCATCATTGGCAGCATATATGAAAGCACTGAATTCAACCAGATAAAGGGTTTGAACATAATCGGTTACATTGAGGACAAGGAACTGAGGGCCGTTGACATAGACGGGAACGCCGAATGCGTGTATTTTCTCCAGGAGGAGGACAGTACGCTTGTAGGCATAAACACTTCCATAACAAGCAGGATGCTGATTATGCTCGACAGCAACAGAATACACCAGATACGCTACTATGACGCCCCCGACGGACAGATATATCCTGACGAGCAGCTTGGCAGCAGGGAGCGCATCCTCAAGGGCTTCGTATGGCTGGAGGAGTACAGGCCCGTGAAACCCGCCGACATATTCTTCAAACCTGTGGTCAGAAGCAGACGTAGTGGCGAAGACGACTGATCAGTTCCGGGTAGGCGTGTGTTATCTGCTGCAGTTCGTCCAAATCCCTTATAGGCCCTTTCGACGACCTGTGCCTGACGATGATCTTTGACAGATAGCTGTCGAGATAAGGGTGGGCTACAAGTTCGGCGTAGGTTGCGTTGTTCACGTTGATTTTCCTAATGGCGTCTTTCCTGCAATACAGGTATTCCTTGAGGCGGACTGTGTCGATGTTCTGAAGCACAAAGACTTCCTGCAACTGCGAGAGGGAGTGGAAGCCGCCGAGTTTTTCCCTGTATTCAACAAGTTTGGCCGCGCGCTTCGATCCGAACTGCGGAATCACCACAAGGTCGGAAGTGTCGCAGCTGTTTATGTCCAACCTGACAATCTCGTACATCTTCTTTTTAGGTTTCTTTGCAAAGGCCGGCACGCTATCGCCGCTTGAATACACCTTGTCCCTTGCCTTTCTTATTGAATCGTCAATGACCTTCTGCATCTCCACGAACTTCTCGAACTGCATGGCGTACTCCTGCATTCCGAGGGCGGCTTTCGGTCTCGGTTTGTAGAAATGGCAGAACAGATTGCTCGCCAGCATTATGGCAAGAATGGAAAGAACCGCTGTGAGTTCGCCTCTGGTAAACCTCAATTTTGTTTTCATACCGCAAAGATAAAGGCAAAACCGCCCTTTGCGGCGAATTGTCCGGCAATTTTATCAACAACCGTCTGTTGTTTTCTTCACCTTCACGAAGTCAATTCTGTTATGGTCCATTTTGGATATCTCTATCGTGTATCCCATAAACTCGAACGAGTCGCCCTCTTTCGGGATCGACTCGAGGTGGTCAACCGCGAAGCCGGCCACAGTAGAGTAGTCTATCTCGTCATAGTCCACCTCGTAGTCGTCGATTACATCGGTAAGCACGTCGATGTCGGCGTCTCCACGTACCAGAAACGAGCCGTCCTCGCAGGCAACAACGTCGGGCTCCACAACCTCCTCCTCCTCCGGCACGTCTCCCACGATGTTCTCCAGAATGTCGTGCATGGTAACGATTCCGGCCAGTTCGCCAAACTCGTCAACGACGATGCCGAAATAGTACTGCGATTTCCTGAACTGGGTCAGAATGTCCTGAGCGTCGGTGTTCTCTGAAAAAACCAGTGGTGTGTCGAGCATGGTCCTCACGTTGAGATCCTCATTATGATGGAGTTCCATGAAAAAGTCTTTCACGTTCAGCACGCCGAGGTAGTTTTCCACATGCTTGTCGCACACAAGTATCTTGCTGAAGGAGAAATCGTAAAGTTGACTTATGAACGCCTCATGCTCGAGGTTGACGTCAATCCATTCTATTTCAGAGCGATGGGTCATTATATGTATTGCCCTTTTGTCGGAGAACTGGAAGATGTTCTCATGAAGTTCGCTCTGTTCCTCTTCAATGACATCGGTCTCGCCGGCCTCCTTTATTATGTCGAGAAGTTCGTCTTCAGTTAGATGTTCCTCGCCATTGACTTTCACTCCTAACATCTTATCTATCAATGATGTAGTTTTGGAGAGAAGTTTTACTGCGGGTTTGAACAGTTTGCGCACGAAGTTCATGAAAGGCGCCACTGCAATCGCGACCCTTTCGGGTTTCGAGAGGCCTATTGTCTTGGGTACGAGTTCGCCGAGTACGATGGTGAAGAAAGTTATGACGGCGATGCTCAGGACGATGGATATCGACTTCGCGGCCGCCACGCCCATGCCGGTAAGAAGGAAGAGAGGCTCGAGATATACGGCCAGCGCTGCGCCACCCACAAAACCGGTCAGCAGTCCTATCAGGGTGATGCATACCTGCACCGAGGCGAGGAATTCCTCCTGCTTCTCCTGCAGTTTATGCGCGGTGGCAACTCCCTTTGCGTGTCTTGAGGCGTACTTGTCGATGCGCACCTTCTTGAACGAGACTATTGCAATCTCGCTCATAGAGAAGAAACCGTTCAGCAGTATGAGGATGAAAATGACAAGAAGCCGTATCATTGTGCGTTTTTGGAAGATGCCAACTCACGTCTGTTACGTCCTATATACTTGAAATACAGGAATAAGTCGAATGAGACAATCAGCAGGTTGAAAAGATAAAGGAACACAACCCAGTCGTTGTTGTAGATGAGCTTGTGTAATATTCCGAACACGTAGCCCGCAATGATGATGATCATGAACACCGGACTTTTTCCAATCACAACCTTGGTTTTCAAGGCTTTTGCGATTGATACCGGCCAGCTGCACGCGAAGCACACAAGCATGAGGATTTCAAAAACACTTACATTCATAGCATTGTAAAACGGCGGCAAAAATACAAATTTATTGGCAAAAAAAAGCAGCCGGAACAATCGGCTGCCGAAGAAGTCTGAAAAAGCGGTTTATCCCCTGAACGGGAACTTCCTGCCGGGGTATATCGCCTGTGCTCCGAGCATCTCCTCGATGCGCATGAGCTGGTTGTATTTGCAGATGCGGTCGGTTCGGCTGGCCGAGCCGGTCTTGATTTGGCCGGTTCCGAGCGCCACTGCCAGATCGGCGATGGTGGTGTCCTCGGTTTCGCCGGAGCGGTGCGACATCACCGCCGTGTACATGTTGCGCTGCGCAAGGCTTACCGCGTTGATGGTCTCTGTGAGTGTTCCTATCTGGTTGACTTTCACGAGTATGGAGTTCGCCACTTTCTTCTCGAGCCCCATCTGGAGTCGTTTCACGTTGGTTACGAAAAGGTCGTCGCCGACTAACTGTATGCGGTTACCGATGGTGTCGGTCAGGCTCTTCCATCCGTCCCAATCGTCTTCGGCCATGCCATCCTCGATGGATATGATCGGGTACTTGTCGCACCAGTTTTTCCAATAGTCAACCATCTGAGCTGGAGTCAGTTCGTCGCCTGTGGACCATTTCAGCTTGTAAACGTTCTTCTCCTTGTCGAAAAATTCAGAAGAAGCCGGGTCAAGGGCGATGCAGATTTCTTCCTGTGGCTTGTAGCCGGCATTTTCTATAGCCTGGAGGATGACCTCTATGGCCTCCTCGTTGGACTTGAGGTCCGGGGCGAAGCCGCCTTCGTCGCCCACATTGGTGGAGTATCCGCGGCCTTTGAGGACCTGTTTCAGGTTGTGGAACACCTCAGAACCCATGCGCACGGCTTCCCTGAAGGTGGGTGCACCCACGGGCATGATCATGAACTCCTGGAAATCAACGCGGTTGTCGGCATGGGAGCCTCCGTTGAGGATGTTCATCATAGGGACTGGAAGCACGGTGGCGTTGCAGCCTCCGACATATCTGAAGAGTTCCTGTCCGGACTCCATTGCGGCTGCCTTTGCCACGGCGAGCGAGATGCCAAGCATTGCGTTGGCGCCGTAGTTGCTCTTCGTATCGGTGCCGTCCTTGTCGATCATGGCGCTGTCGATGCCGGCCTGGTCGCTGACCTCCATGCCCTCAACGAGTTCGGCAAGCACTGAGTTAACGTTTTGCACTGCTTTGAGCACGCCCTTGCCCATATACCTGTCTTTCTGGCCGTCCCTCAGTTCCAGAGCCTCGTGCACCCCTGTTGACGCGCCCGAAGGCACCGCGGCGCGCGCGAAGGCCCCTGCGGCGGTGTAAACGTCGACTTCAACTGTAGGATTCCCGCGGGAGTCCAAGATTTCTCTTCCTAATACTTTGATGATTTGACTCATAGTCTATTACTCTTTTAAATGTTGTTTTATTTTTAACGGCGCGAATATACAAAAAAATGTTCATTTTACAATACGCAGAAGTTCAATCCTGTAAACCACCGGCGTGTAAGGCGGGATGTTGAAGAACTCGCTTCCTGCCTCCCCGAAAGCCTTGCGCGAAGGCAGCACGCAAGTAACATCGTCGCCGACGTGCATCTGCTGCACAATCTCGTCGATGCCCTTCGCTACCTGCTCGGCACCCACCTGAAAACTCCGTGGATGCTCAGGGTCGGTAACACTGTCGAACTCTGTGCCGTCGAGCCGGTATGCGTGGAAAAGAATCTCCACGGTCTGGCCCTTTTTCGGTGTCTCGCCGTCGTTTTTCTTGTTGAAGATCCTGTATATACCGTTCTTCTTCTTTTCTATCCTGTGTTCAACGACATAGTCGGCTATAAGTGAATCCTCGATATGGCGCAGGCGCTTCTTGTTCTCCTTGAAATTCTCCTCTGCAAGCTCGATCTTGCTCTTCGACATGATCTTGACCATCTTCACGTCGGCGAATATGGGTTCCTTGCCGTAAGGGTATTCACCCATGTTGAGAAACTTCTCGTAGAACTTCCTCCCTTTGAAGATGAACGTCGCGCTGTCGCCGAGATGCATTGTCTTCAGTGCGGAGTAGAGGTCGCCGCGATAGACAGACTCGTCTATCGTCATGCTGTTGTGGGTCATGGGGGAAATCTCGTTTTCCTCTGTGTGTATCGCTATGTTGATTTCAACGAAGTCGCCTGTCTCGGGCTGCGGAAGTCCGGGGTTTTCCTCATGGAATTTGTAGAGAAAGCCTGAAGAATCGCGCTTGAAGCCGTCGTGTCCGCCGCACGATATGAGAGTCAAGCCGATTGAAAGTGCGAGACAAAAGATAGTGAATGTTTTGTTTAACTTCTTCATTGTTTAATAGTTGGGTTTGATTAGACTGCCGTTGGCGATTTTTTCAGGACTGTCGGTCACGTGCACTTTCATGACAATTGGCTGGAGTCCGGCGATGCGGTCTCCGTCGCCGACCACTCCATAGGCAAGGTGCGACGGGATGACCATCACGGCGGAGGCTCCGGGGCGCAGCTTGTGGGCGATTTCGTGGAGTGCGTCGATTTCTTCGGAGCGGTTCACGATGAACGACTTCACTCCTGACGAGTCGGAGTCGTACACTTTCTCGCCGGAGAGCAGGAATGTGGAGTATTCGAGGGTTACTAGGTCGCCTTCCACAAACGTTTCACCCTTTCCGGGAGCGGTGATTTCGTAGTAGAGGCCTGTGCCGCTGCGTTCCATGCGCCAGCCGTAACGGTTGATGAACATGAGCATCTCCTCGTTCTCGCGCCGCATGATGTTCTTGTTGCCCTCAACGTATGGTGCATACCTGTCGTCGGCAGCCTTGTCGGAGTCCCTCACAACAGTGCCTGTGGGCCCGTTGTTGCAGCCCGCAGCCAGCATGGCGGCGCAAAAGAGGCAATTGGTCAGCAGCTTAAATCTCTTCGGCATTCTCACGGACAGACTTTTCAAAGTGCGCTATGGCCTCTTCCATCGACCCGTGGAAGAAGGCCCCGGCGGCGTTGGCATGGCCTCCGCCCTCAAAGTACCTCCTGGCGAAAACGTTCACATCGACGATGCCCTTGGAACGGAACGAGACGCGAATCCTGTTGTCTCTTTCAGTAAAGAAGGCAGTGTAGTGCACGGAGCCGAGCGACAGGCCGTAGTTTACGAAACCCTCGGTGTCGCCTATCTGGAAGCCGTTGTCCATCAAGTCTTTCTTGGTGAGAAACATGTACGACACGCCAAGTTCGGGAATAACCTTCAGACGCTGCGACAGGGCAAGTCCGAGAAGTTTCATCCGGCTCTCTGTGTAGTTGTCGTAAACCTTGCGATGTATGTCCTCGCCGTTGACACCGGAAGAGATCAGGGTTTTAAGCACTTCGTATGATTCGGGGTAGTCGCATGAATATGACATGGAGCCGGTGTCGGTTATGATTCCCACATAGAGGCACTCCGCAATCTTGCGGGTTATTTTCCTGCGGGGCGAAAGATACCTGTACAGGAAGTTGAACACAAGCTCGGAGGCCGACGTGGTCAAACTTGTGGAGTACATCACGTCGCACTTTATGTCGGGCTGCACGTGGTGGTCTATAAGCACCTTGAACGCGCCCGACTTCACAATGGCGTTCTGCAGGTCCTGGCCTGCGCGATGAGGCGAGTTCATGTCGACCACGAACAGGATGTCGGCGTTCTTAATCAGTTTGCGTGCCTCGGTGACATTATGCTGCGCCACGACGATCTTGTCGGCCCCTGGCATCCAGCCGAGAAAGCCCGGGAACGGGTTTGGAGATATCACGGAGACATCATAACCTTGGTCGTCGAAATAGTTGTAAAGTGCCAGTGCGCTCCCGAGCGCGTCGCCGTCGGGGTTGAAGTGGAACACAATGGCTATAGACCTGCCTTTTTTCAGGGCTTCCCTGACCTGTTTTATCTCTTGTTTATCCAATGCGGCAAAATTTGAAAGCGCAAAGATAGAAAAAAAATCTTTGTTTTTGTTATCTTTGCCGTTCAATTTTAATCCGCCTTGAAGTGGCGGCGACACGTACGTATGACCAATATTTATAACAGGATGAAGAAGATAGTTTCGGTTGTTTTTCTGGCGCTTTCTCTGCAAACGGGCGCTGTTTTTGCGCAAAACGACTTCGAGATTGCTAAGAATGTCGACATTTTCATCAATGTGCTCAATGAGCTGAACGACAAATATGCCGACGAGATATCCCCCGGTGCGCTCACGCAGACTGCCATAAGCGCCATGCTCAAGAGTCTCGATCCCTACACTGTATATTACCCGGAATCCATCGTCGAGGACGCAAGGATATTCCAGTCAGGCGACTACGGCGACATCGACCTCTCGCTGAAGAGGGTGGGGACGGATCTTGTAATCACCGAACTGACGGAGGACGGCCCTTCGGCGGAAGCCGGACTTCTTGTCGGCGACATCATTCTGAACGTCAACGGCAAGACTACTGACAACCGCACCCCCGACAACGTGAAGATGTCGCTCAAAGGACAGCCCGGCACTACCTGCAAGGTGGAGGTTTTCCGTAAAACCGACAAGACCATCCACACGTTCAGTGTCAAGCGCAAGAAGATGAAGGCGCCGTGCGTGCCGTACTCGGGACTCATTGGCGACAACGTGGGTTACATAAAACTCAGCACATTCATGGAGACCACGACAAGCAAGGACGTTTTCGAGGTATTCCAGAAGCTCAAGAACGAGGGAATGAAGTACCTCATAATCGACCTGAGAGACAACGGCGGAGGACTTCTAACAGAAGCCGTGAACATTGTCAACATGTTTGTGGACAAGAACCTGACCATTGTGGAGACCAAAGGCAAGATAGCCGAGATGAACAACGTTTACAAGACCCGCAACGCCCCTGTCGACAAGGATATTCCAATCGTTGTGCTGATAAACGAGAACAGCGCCTCGGCCTCAGAGATACTCTCCGGCTCGCTACAGGACCTCGACCGTGCAGTCATTGTCGGGAAAAAATCTTTCGGGAAAGGCCTTGTACAGAAGGTTTACCCCATGGACTACAACACCAGCATGAAGATTACAGTGTCGAAATACTACATACCCAGCGGCAGGTGCGTGCAGAATATCGAGTACTTTGGTTCTGACACCACTAAAGGGGCTTTCCACATACCCGACTCGCTGGCCGTTGCCTACAAGACGAAAAACAACAGGACGGTTTACGACAAGGGCGGCGTTGAGCCTGACGTGCTTGTTGTTGAGGAAGAAATGCCAGGCATTCTCGCCGCACTCGACGATTCGTACGCAATATTCGATTTCGCGACCAGATACCGTTCAAAACACCAAACCATAGCTTCTGCCGATGGGTTCTCCGTCGACGACGCCACATTCAATGAGTTCCTCGACTTCCTTGAAGAGAGGGACTTCAAGTTCGAGTCGTCTGTTGGGGAAGCCTGCGACAACCTGGCCGACTTGGCGAAGGAAGAGAAACAATACGACGAGTTGAAAGGCGCGATTGAAGAACTAAAGCGGCAGATCGGACTTCTGAAAAACTCCGAGTTGAGAAAGCACAAAGCTGAAATATCGCAGCACCTTGCGCAGGAAATCGTGTCGAGATACTATTTCTCCACAGGAAAACTCGTCAACAGTCTTTATAACGACGACAATATAAAAGTGGCGAAAAGCATACTTCTCGACCAAACCCGTTACAAAAAGATACTTTCACCGCAGAAATAATGCCTTCACGCCGACATTTCCATCAGACATTCTACCTCGTGGCGACGATGGCGCTGGCCGCCTCGCTGCCGCTGTCGCATTTCATGATGGGGCTTTCGTGTTTCCTCATCTTCCTGAACTGGCTGTGCGAGTGGAATTGGAGAGAGAAAATGGAGAGAATGCGTGAGAACATGGCATTTCTGCCTTTCTCGGCTTTCTACATTGTTTTCGCCATAGGGTTGGCCAGGACAACCGACTGGCAGGCGGCGGGCAGTGAAATGCTGTCCAAAATCACCTTTCTTCTTGCCCCAATCATCATTGTGACGTCGAAACGGCTGGAAAAGAAAGAGCTGGGGGCTGTTTTCACAGTCTTCATAGCGGCAACCTTGGCGGGCTGCCTTTGGAACACCGCTTATGCGCTTTCCCATTCGTTGTCCGACCACAGGGAAATGTCGAGGTTCATCGACCACATCAGGTTTGCCTTGTGCGTGGCGATGTCGGTTGTGTTCTGCATACATTATTCATTCTGCAACTTTAAAACGAGCAAAGTCAGCACGGCTTTCTATCTCACCGCCGCCGCGACTCTCTCAGCGTACCTCATCTTTTCCCAAACACTGTCGGGAATTGCAACACTTTTTGTCTTGGCATTGGCTTTCGCTGTACATCTGTACTTCACTTCCAAAAACAGAATACTGAAAACCGTAGTCGTGACAACGGCAACAATGTTGCTTGTAGTGGCTACGGCTTACACCTGCTTTATCTCATACGAGTATTTCCATCCCAAGGAGGCAGCGCCCGATCGCGGCGCGCTTACCTGCAACGGAAGAGCCTACCGGTTTGTCGATGACCCGATAATAGAGAACGGCCATTACATCGGGTACTATGTGTGCGACGAAGAACTTGAAAGAGCCTGGAAAATGCGTTCCGACACGGCGTACAGCGAAATAGTTTCGGCAACGCTGGTGCGTTACCTCAATTCTTTGGGTATGCGCAAAGACTCTGCTGCGGTCATGAGTCTGACAGACACCGATATAAAAAATGTTGAAAACAGATATGCAAACGTAGAGTATTCAAGGGTGTTCAGTGCGAAAAAGGCTCTGTATCAGACTTTTTTCGCTATAAGTCTGTACAGAAAACACAATGTATATGATGAGTCGTCGCTCTTGCAGCGTGTTGAGCTTTGGAAAGCCACGTGGAGCCTGATAAAGGAGAATCCGGTGCTTGGGGTGGGCATAGGGAACCAGCGCGCCGCTCTCGACAAGCGCCTCGAAGACATGGGGTCGCCGATAGCCGGCAAGAAAAAGGGGCGTGGCAGCCACAACCAATTCCTGACCTTCTGGCTCACATCCGGGGTTTTCGCGCTGGCATACTTCGTCTTCATACTTGTGTATCCCTTCCTTTTCATGAAAAACAGAATCGGTTTCGTTTATATTGCGCTGATTCTGGCAATATTCCTTTCGATGTTTGTTGAAGACACCCTGAATGCCCAAACCGGAAGGATGCTCTACACGATTTTCGCACCTTTGCTGTTGTTTTCAGAAATCGAAAAACCGTAAACATATAAATGATGACAAAGAAGAATATTATAGTTTTGTTCATCCAGTTCGTGGCGCTGTTTGCAGTCAACGGGCAGTCGCCGGCAAAATACTGGGTGGAGTTCAAGGACAAGAACGGCTCGCCTTATTCCGTTGCCGAGCCAGAACGGTTTCTTTCACCTCGAGCCGTGGAGCTGCGCAAGGCTCATGGAATTGCGGTTGACGAGACAGACCTGCCAGTCAGCCCGGCGTACATCGGCCAGATATTGGCTGTTGACACCACGGCAAGGTGCTTCACGACCTCAAAATGGCTTAACGGGGCCACTATATATTCCGAGCGCGAGAATTTCATGGTTGAGGTCTCAAGACTGCCTTTCGTGAAGTACGTGGAGCGCACCATTGCCATGAAGGAGCCGGAACCTCCGGCTGAGCCGGCGTACATTTTCCCGGCAAGACACGAGGAGGTGAAGTACAGCTATCAATCAGACATTCTGCAAGAAGGCGATTTCGACTACGGCAAGGCCGACGCGCAGGTGAGGGTGAACAACGCACATTGGCTTCATCGCATGGGTTTCCGAGGCGAGGGGATGCGCCTCATGGTACTTGACGGTGGCTTCCAAAACATCGACACCATATCGTGTTTCAGGGTTCTTTGCGACGACAACCGTCTTTTGGGCGCACGCAACATCGTGCAGCCTGACAAGGATCCCATGCGCAGGCACACCCACGGCACCATGGTGCTGTCGTGCATAGCCTCTTACATCCCCGGGGTGCTTGTTGGCACCGCCCCCATGGTGCAGGTGAACGTGTGTCAGACCGAGGACTCGCGCAGCGAGAACCGCATAGAGGAGGACAACTGGGTTGCCGGCTTGGAGTACGCCGACAGTCTGGGCTGCCAGGTGCTGAACTCGTCGCTCGGCTACACCACTTTCGACGACACTGTGAACCAGCGGCGCTACGAGGACCTCGACGGTAAGACGAGCAGGGCTTCGCGGGCGGCGAGGATAGCAGCCTCGAAGGGGCTGATAATATGCAACAGCGCCGGCAACGAGGGCGGCAAGAAGTGGAAGCACATAGGCGCCCCCGCCGACGCTATGGACATACTCACCGTGGGGGCCGTCAACACGAAGCGCGGGCGCGCCTTTTTCAGCTCTTTCGGTCCCACAGCCGACGGCCGCACAAAGCCCGACGCCTGCGCCGTGGGCCGCAACACCGTCGTTTCCACCCCGGCAGGAATCATAACAGTTGCCAACGGCACCTCGTTCTCGTCGCCGATGCTTGCCGGAATGGTTACATGCCTCTGGCAGGCCTTTCCTGATAAGTCAGCCTACGAAATCATGGAAGCAGTGCGCCAGGCCGGCAACCGCCACCCCGTGGCCGTTCAAGGACTCCACGGACTCAACCTGCCATTCGACGACGACAACGGCCTCGGTTTCGGCATAACCAATTTTCTGAAAGCCTACAACATACTCAGATTCAACAACAACGACATCCACATCATTCTGCTCGGCGACAGCCGCTCATACACCGCTGAAAAACGTGTGGACTTTCTTGTGAACGGCAGCATCCGCGAAAAGAACTACAAGACATTGCAGATTTCGATAACGCCCATCAACCCCGACGATCCGACAGCCGCTAAACCGAGAAGTGTAAAAGTCAAGTGCGAGGTTGTGAAAAACTCGCCGGTGACCGCTGAAGGCAGCCCGCTGCTTTTGCACAGCTTCTCTCTTCCGGCACTGCCAAAAAACAAAAAATTCCAGATCTACAGAATCGACTTCCTGACTGACGGGTTTTCCTCAAGTATGATTGTCGGCCAGGAAAGAAACGACAAAAAACACTGATGGCAGGCATATATGTACATATTCCATTCTGCAAGTCGAGATGCGTGTACTGCGCATTCTACTCTGTGGTATGCCGCCGCGAAAAGAGTTCTGATGGCCATCGGGACGAACTGATGGGTAGATACATCAGTGTCCTGACAAAAGAAATACAACTGAAGAAGGATATTTACAGAAATTTCGAGTTCAACACCATATACTTTGGGGGCGGGACTCCTTCGTTGTTGAATGTGTCAGAATTAGAGTTCGTCATCAATACCATAAAAGAGAACTGCAAAGTAGGAAGAGTTTCAGAATTCACCATTGAGGCAAATCCAGAACAGCTCTCTTTCGATTACTGCCGACAGCTCAAGCATTTGGGAGTCAACAGGCTGAGCATCGGAGTACAGTCTTTCGACGGCGACACCCTTAAATTCCTCGGACGGCGGCACTCGCCCGAGGATGCGTTCAAGGCAGTGGACAACGCTAAAAAAGCCGGCTTTGAAAACATTTCCATAGACCTGATCTACGGGATAAACGAACGCAGTGACTCTATTTGGAAAGAAGAACTTGAGAATGCCAGACAACTGGAGATGAACCACTTTTCGGCATACGCCCTGACTTTGGAGGAGAATTCGATTTTATATAAAAGGGTTAAGGCGAACCGGCACGAGGCGTTGGACGAGGGGCTGGCGAAGCGGCAGTACGATATTCTTGCTGGGTTTTCCGCCAAGAACGGCTTCCTTCATTACGAGGTCTCCAACTTCGCGAAAGGCGGTTACGAATCCAGGCACAATTCTTCATACTGGTTTGGCGTCCCGTACGCCGGGTTCGGTGTGGCCGCGCACTCGTTCGACGGAAGAATGCGAATGTGGAATGCCCCCAACATGAATGATTATTTCACCGACATCGAAAACGGCAGGCGGTTCAGCGGTCAAGAGAAACTCTCCGAGTACGACAAGTTCAACGAATACGTGCTTCTCAGGCTGCGCACCGCCAAGGGAATCAACTTATTTGAGGCAACAGAGCTTTTCGGAGCGAAAAAAGTTGAATATTTGCAGACCTGTTTCAGGGAAGGGGTCGACAGGCGGCACTTTGAGGCCGACGGCTCATCGATACGCCTTACGCAGGAGGGCCTTTGGTTTGCCGACGGCATAGCCTCCGCGATTTTTTTGACAGAATAAAAAGATGATATTATGAACAGATTATTTGCATTAACAATCATTACTTTTGCAGTGTTGCTATGCGGCTGCAAAAAGACCCTACCTATTGCCATCGTTCCCGAGCCGGTGAAGATTGAGCAAAAGAGCGGCAGTTTCAGGGTGGACGAGAACACAATACTCTGTTTCGGAGACTTCAGCAAAGAGTGTCCCGAACTGCCTAAACTCATAAGGGAGTCGTACGAGAGGTACTTTAACATGCGGCCAAATTTGGGCGACGCCGAGAGTGCCGGCAAGAATTCCATTCTCTTCATTCTGAATGAAAAAAAATCAAAGGAGTTGGGCGACGAGGGCTATATTATCACGGTGAAGCCCAAGCGGATTGTAGTTGAGGCCAACACCGGGGCGGGCTGTTTCTACGGCTTGCAGACCTTGCTGCAGATGGCCGGTCAGGATAAGATAGCCGGAAGCCCCGCGTTCAGGGTGCCATGCGCTGTCATAACCGACCACCCGCGGTTCGGATACCGGGGCGCTCACCTCGACGTCTCGAGGCATTTCTTCGACACGGCGTTTGTCAAGAAATACATCGACATACTCGCCTTCTACAAACTCAACAAGTTCCACTGGCATCTCACCGACGACCACGGCTGGAGGGTCCAGATCGACAAGTATCCGCTTCTCACTTCTGTGGGTGCCTGGCGTCCTGAGCGCACCTCGTGGGACACCCTGCACCCTGTGTTGCCCGGCGAGGCGATGACATACGGAGGGTTCTATACTAAGGGTCAGATACGCGACATAGTGAAATATGCCGCAGCGAGGAACATCGACATCATACCGGAAATCGAGATTCCGGGGCACTGCAGCGCCATATTGGCGGCGTACCCGCAGTTCGCCTGCGACGACTACCCGTACACCGTGGCTGTGGGCCCATATTGGCCGCCTAAAGCCATCATGTGCGCCGGCAACGACGACATAATAACATTCTACAACAATGTGCTTGACGAAATTGCCGAGCTCTTTCCGTACAAATACATTCACATAGGAGGCGACGAGGCCTTCAACGACAACTGGCAGGTGTGCCCGAAATGCCAGAAACGCATTGAAGACGAGCATCTTGCCGACGAGTTCGAGTTGCAGCAATGGCTCATGAACCAGATAGAAAAACACCTTAAGTCGATACACAAGAAGGCCATAATATGGGATGACATAGTGTCTGAAGACATGGTGAACACTTCCACAATCATGTGCTGGCAGGGCACGAAGGCTGCACGCACCGCCGCCAAGCACGGCAACGATGTTATAATGTGCCCCACAACGCACTGCTACTTCAATTACTACCAATGCAAGGACGCCGACGAGCCACTATGCATGGAAGGCTATGTCCCGCTCGGCAAGGCCTACTCTTTCGAGCCAATGCCCGAAGGCCTTGGCGCTTCGGAGCAGAAGCACATCCTCGGGGCTCAGTGCAACATCTGGACGGAGTTTATCAACACACCGGAACAGGCCGAGTATATGCTTATGCCCAGACTGTTCGCGCTTTCAGAATGTGTTTGGTCGAAAAAGGAGAACAAGAACGCCAAGAAATTCGAGAGCAAGGTTGAGTTTGAGAGAAGCCTTGTGAGGAAAATGGGCTACAACCCGTCGAAACGTACTATAATGGATTTTGAATGACATAGGCAGGTTTGTTTTTTTAACGTATAGAAATCATGGGTATGAAAAAAAGATACATAATCAGCGGCGGCGGCACCGGAGGACACATATTCCCGGCACTTGCAATCGCAAACAAGATAAAGAAGGAGAACCCGGAGGCGGAGATTCTGTTCATTGGCGCGGAGAACAAGATGGAGATGAAACGGGTTCCCGAGGCAGGGTACAGAATCGAGGGCCTCGAAATCTACGGCATCAGCCGCGATATGTCGCTCAACGGCCTGCTCTGCAACCTGCGCCTCCCTGTGGTGATGCTCAAGGCTATGCGCAAGGCCAAGAAGATTATGCGCGAGTTCGCCCCCGACCTTGTGATCGGTGTGGGAGGGTTCGCCAGCGGCCCCGCACTGAAAGCCGCCTCGCAGATGGGGATTCCCACAATGCTTCAGGAACAGAACTCCTATCCAGGCGTAACCAACAAGATGCTGTGCAAGGACGCGAAAACCATCTGCGTGGCCTACGACGGTCTCGAGAAGTACTTCCCGGAGGAGAAAATCGTGAAGACCGGCAACCCTATACGCGCCGAAATCCTCCAGCTGCAGCGCAAGTCGGAAAGTTCCTACAAGTTCTTCGGGCTATCTCCTGAAAAGAAAACTGTTCTAGTGGTAGGGGGGAGTCTCGGGGCACGCACCCTGAACACCACCATGGCGGCTCATCTGCGGGAAATCCGGGAGGCCGGATTGCAGCTCCTGTGGCAGACAGGGGAGCAGTTCTACTCGAAAATAGATCCTAAACTCCTCGATGAGCAGGACGGCAGCATCAAGATAGTCCCGTTCATCAAAAACATGAACGACGCCTACGGTATAGCCGACATCATAGTTTCGCGGGCCGGTGCGTTGGCGCTGTCGGAACTCGCCATAGTAGGTGCTCCCACCATCCTCGTGCCGTTCCCATACGCCGCCGAGGATCATCAAACCTCCAACGCCAAGGCACTGTCTTCGAGAAATGCCGCAATACTGATTCCCGACAAGGAGGCTCCGGAAAAGCTGATTCCGGAACTGATGAAACTCTATGGTGACACCGCCAGAATGCAGGCTCTCGCCGAAAACATGAGGAAGTTCGCAAAGCCCGACGCAATCGACCTCATATATTCAGAGATAGAAAAACTGTCATGAACTTTTATTAACAAAATCGGTTAATAAATAAGCCCTGCAATCTGTTGCGTTTTAAGAACGAAAGAGTTAAATTTGCGCTGCTTTGCAGTAGTGGATTGTTTCAGTACAATTATTTATAAATCAAGAAAATATAAAATCTATGGGTGGATTTTTCGGGATTATTTCAAAGAAACGTTGCATTTCCGACCTTTTCTACGGGGTCGACTACCATTCGCACCTCGGCACAAAGAGGGCGGGTCTGGCAACCTTCAACAGCGAAACCGGCATGTTCAGAAGATCCATCCATAATATAGAGAACTCATATTTCAGAACGAAGTTCGGCGACGACCTCGGCAAGTTCGAGGGCAACTCTGGAATCGGAGTCATCAGCGACACCGACGCCCAGCCCATAGTGGTGAATTCGCACCTCGGCAGGTTCGCCATCTCAACGGTGGCGAAAATCAACAATATCAAGGAACTCGAACTTGAGTGCCTGGCAAACAACCAGCAGTTCACGGAGCTGAGCTCGGGCGCGACAAACCAGACCGAGCTCGTGGCCCTCATAATCACCAGGGGCGCCACCTTCGTCGAAGGAATCAAGAACGTCTTCGAGAAAGTGAAAGGCTCGTGTTCGATCCTGATCCTCACGGAGAATGGCCTAATAGCCGCCCGCGACCACCTCGGAAGGACACCGATTGTGATCGGGAAGAACGACGACGGCTTCGTGGCTGTGTCGGAAAACCACAGCTTTGCGAACCTCGACTACAAAACCGAGCATTACGTTGGGCCGGGCGAAATCGTTGAGATAACCGCTGACGGAATCAAACAGCTTTGTCCGCCGAACGACAAAATGCAGATATGCTCTTTCCTCTGGATATACTACGGGTATCCATCGGTGAACTATGAGGGTATCAATGTGGAGGAGACCAGATACAGGTACGGCTATGAGATGGGCAAAGCCGACGACATCCACGCAGACTTCGTGTCAGCGATACCCGACTCCGGGATAGGCATGGCGCTCGGCTATGCCACAGGTAAAGGAATTCCCTACCAGAGGGGCATCGTCAAGTACACTCCAACCTGGTCGAGGAGTTTCATGCCCACCAGCCAGGACATGCGCGAACATGTCGCAAAGATGAAACTGCTGCCCAACAGGGACCTCCTCAACGGCAAAAGCGTGGTGTTCTGCGACGACTCCATTGTGAGAGGCACGCAGCTTCGCGACAACGTGAGGAAGATGTACGAATACGGCGCCAAGGAGGTTCATATCAGGATCAGCTGCCCGCCGCTGCTCTATGGCTGCGACTTCCTGAATTTCTCCGCCTCCAAGACCGAAATGGAACTCATAACACGCCGCGTGATAAAGGAGATAGAGGGCGACAGCTGCAAGAACCTCCATCTCTACCTCGACGACACCACAAAACAGTATGCCCGGATGGTGGAGGTCATCCGCAAGCACCTCGGAGTCGATACTCTCAAGTTCAACACCCTCGACATCATTGCCTCAGCCATCGGACTGCCGAAGGAGAGACTTTGCACGCATTGCTTCGACGGAAGTTCTTTCGGAATGTAAAAAACGCCGCGCATGAACGGAAACAACACCAACTTCCTTCTTCTCGGCCAAAAGATGAGAATGATCGAGATGCTTCGCCAGAAGGGTATCACCGACGAAAACGTGCTGGCGGCATTCGGCAAAGTCGATCGCCACAGATTCATGGAGTCGGTGCTGTGGCCAAGCGCCTATGAAGACACGGCCCTCACTATCGCTAACGAACAGACGATTTCCAAGCCCTCAACTGTAGCCTATCAGTCGCAGCTCCTCGAAGTGAAAAAAGGTCTCAAAGTCCTCGAGATAGGCACGGGCTCAGGGTTTCAGTCGGCCATCCTCGACGCAATGGGCGCGCGAGTGTTCACCGTGGAACGCCAGATTGACCTCTTCAGGAAAGCCACAAGGACACTGAACGCCCTTGCCCCGAAAATAATCACCTATTACGGCGACGGCTTCAAGGGCTTCCCGAGATACGCCCCCTACGACAGGATTATCGTAACCTGCGGCGCACCCGACATACCGGAAAAACTGCTTGAACAGCTCGTTGTTGGCGGCATTATGGTCATCCCTGTCGGCGTGGAGTCGCAGAAGATGAAGAAAATAACGAAGACAGGCGAGTCGGAGTACACGGAGGATGACTACGGCGACTTCCTGTTCGTGCCCATGCTGCACGAGAGAGTGAAAATGAAATTCTAATTTTCTTTATATTCCGTACATCCATCCTTGTCGAATACGTATGCCTTGACAACGGAAACGCCACCACCTGACTTTCGCCTCGAAATACCGTAAATATAAGTATCATTCGACTTTATCAACGAACTTACATATTCCTTGTCAATTTTGCTTATTTGAATCTCCACAAAATCAGCGGCCATCTTGTCAATCTCCACTACAGATTTACCCTCAAAACTAACATTTTGATTGTATGATTCAACCCGGGCAGACATATAATTGTCAATTTCTTGCCACTCAGTTGTTGATGCAGAACTCGAGGTATATCCCACACAACCAGTTATATAAAAACCCGTCATCAACTTGTCGTTACACGAAGTTAATAAAAACGCAAACGCCACTAAACATAAAAAAAATCTTTTCCTCATAACGATAAATTAAAAAGTGCGCAAAGTTAAACATAATTTATTGTATAAAAAAATTGTTCAAAACTCTTAATTAACATCGTTTTGTTACTATTTTATTGCCATTTTAAAGTGTTATCGAAAATTGACAACAATGGCGCATGGTCGTAACCATGAAAAATTTGTTTTTCGATTCCACTGGACAGCATTAAATTTTTTTAACAATATTTTTTTGTATTTTATACTGCATATTAAAAAAAATATTATTTCTGTGTACTAGTGTCTCTTAAAATTTGTTAATTCTTGTTGTATGTATTTTACGCACAATTACTTAAGCATGAAGCACCTTGTCCGAGACTTGAAATTTGCATTTTTGTGTCCGAATCAAAACAGGTACGAAAATGTATGTCGGACAGTATATCTTCACTCAAATCACATTGTTCCTGCCGCAGCGGAAGTTCAGAAG
>CADBQG010000032.1 GCA_902796805.1 uncultured Bacteroidota bacterium | reverse complement strand
GGTTGACGGCACGGGCGAGAACCTCAAGGTTTACTCGTTCTGCACCCGCTACTCCTGCGACACCGTTATGGAGGACAGCCCGGCGAACGGCTCCGCATACAGCATCCGCTGTGTGAAGGAGAAGGAATAGTTTACACCGGAATGCAAGGGGCTGGCCGTCCCGGCCGTCCCCTTACATTTTCTTAATATTTTTCAAAAAAGCGTTGCGGTCGCGCCCCACATCCGGACGCGACCGCGTTTTTGTTGTTAGTTGATTTTAATTGTAACTTTATTCTTGTTACACACGTAAACGAGCTAAATGCCTTTATAAGATTGAATGGTGAGGGGTAAAGTGTTGATATATAAGATGTTAATATTTTTTTATACAAATCCTATGAAGAAAGGGAAATTTAAGAAAATGTTTGTTTTTTTGAGCGTTTTGCTGCTAAGCAGCGTTGTCATGGCTCAAGGGACGTTCACTTGCGGGTCGCCTGTTAGCGACGGCGACGGCAACACATACGAGACTGTGAAGATAGGCTCGCTGTGCTGGATGAAGTCCAACATGAAGACGAGGACCTACGCAGACGGCTCATCAGTTGCCAAGGCGATGGTGTACGAGTCGTCGGCCAGTCCCGACACCAACTATAACCTTGCCACTTTCGGTCGTCTCTACACGTGGTATTCTGCGGTCAACGTGCCGGAGAACAGCACCGAGCTGCCCGCCAGGGTAGAGGGCTACGTACAGGGCATCTGTCCGGAGGGGTGGCACATACCCACGGTCGGCGAGTTCAACGAGCTCAACAGGAACTCGGCCGAGGACCTTCGCAGCACCGAGTACTGGCTTCAGCCCAACTCGAACACGAACGCCACGGGTTTCACGGCTCTGCCGTCGGGCCTCTACAACGGCGCGATAGACCGCTTCGAGCGTCTGTTCGGGGCGTACTTCTTCTGGAGCGACTCGTCGGTTTCGTCGTCGCAGTGGGCTTTGGTTTGCAGCATCGACTACTCGTGCGACCGAAGCGGGGTGGAGCGCCGCAGCAAGAACGACGGCTTCAGCGTCCGCTGCGTAAGGGGCGTTCCCACGCTCATGCTCAACGCAAACAAGCACGACATCGGCATCTGTCCCGGCAGGTCAGGGCAGGTGGTGTACACAGCAACTGTGGTAAACGACCCGGCGAACGCTGGCAGCTACACCTTCAAGTGGAAGGTGAACGGCGTTGACAGCGTCACCACGTCCTCTTCATTGACAGTGAACTACACCGAGGGCGGCAACCATACTGTAGAGTGCACGGCTGTGCTGGCCGGCAACGACGAGATGAGCGAGACTGTTACAACTGTGGTTACCGTCAGCACGCAGCCTGCAATAACGCTCGAAAACCTTGTCATAACAACAGACATGACCGCAACGGCGGCGGTTCCCAATGTCACCGCCGGGGATGTTGCCGAATATGGCATTTTCTGGTCCAAGACACACAACCCGTCGTCAACCGGCACAAAGAAAGCCGGCGCAGGCACTATCGCCGCCGACGGCAGGTTCACGATCACGGTGCCGGCATCAGAGATTGGCGACTACGACACCATTTTCGTGCAGGCTTTCGTGAAGACAACCGAATGTGAGTTCGAGGTTGTTGCCGACGAGGCTTTCTTTGCCTACGACGCTGCTGTATTGACAGTCTCTCCCGTTGACACTGCTGTTTGTGAAGGAAATACTGTAACAGTGAAATATACCGCGACATTGTTGAATGCCGATATTAACAACTATACTGTTTCCTGGATAAAGAATGGAAGTGTGATTCCAGGAGAAAACAATCTCGAACTTGTTGCTGACTTAAGTGCAGACGAGGCGGCTGGAAGCATCGCGATAAGTTGCAAGGCGGTTAACAACGTTACGAGTGAAGAATTAACAGCAGATGCAACAACAACATTAACAATAGTTGACAAGCCAATTGTAACCATGGCTTCCGCAACCATGAATACTTTGGGCAATACCGTTGTTTCAGGAACGATACAGAAGCCAGCAAACGACACCATTGTTGAATATGGGGTGAAATACACTGTTAATGGGACTGAGACCGTCGAAAAGGCCACGGCAGCTCTGCCGGCAAACGGCAATTTCACGCTTTCGCTGTCCACTTCCACTCTCGGTCTCACACCTTGCGACACCGTGGGCGTTCATGCATACGCCATCACCAAGCGCTGCGAGTACGAGATTCACAGCGAGGTTAAGAAAGTGGCCAAAACGAATGACATCACTCTCAAACTTGAAAAATCGGTAACCCAATCTTCAATAACTGTATGTCAAGACGCAACAATGCCTGTAAAATACACTGCCATGCTAACCAACGGTGATGCTGACAATTTCAACTTTGTGTGGAGTGTGAATGGCGTTGACAGCACTTCTCAGACTGGCGACACCCTCGTTGTTAACCACGGGACTGTAGGCCACGACACCGTGAAAGTTGTAGCATCACCGGCTTCTTCTCCCTGCTTCTCCCTTAAGGACAGCATTAGTATTGGAATCACCCAAAGTACTCAAACTCCAGATTTGACATATTGTTTGGATGAGGAATACGGACTTATGACAGTGAAAAGTCTCTCGGGGATTTCCAGAACTGCCGCAAGCAAGGACACCGTGGCTTGGTATAATGCCGACACCGACGAGCTTCTTGGTTTATGGTTAACCGGTCCTGACTATGCAAACAGCATACCGATGGCCGTGCCTTATACTTTTGCACCTGATAAAAATTACAAGATAGTTCTTTCTGTTGACGGCGGTTGTACAAAGACAATAGACTTCAACGTGGAGCCTGTAAGGACACAGTGCACAGTGAGCAGCATTCTCGCCAACGAGGCCGGCAGCAGCACTGCGATTGACTCCGTGAGCGACCACGAGGGCAACTGGTACAACGTTGTGCAGATTGGCGACCAGTGCTGGCTGAAGGAGAACATGCGCGCCACAACGTCGCCCACAACAGGTACATACATTGTTGACCACAGATGGTTTGACAACGATCCTGCAACAGATAGGATCTATAATGAGAAATACGGCAAAAGAGCCTGGTGGTTTATGAACGACTCGGCAACGTATGCACCAAGGCACTTCGGTCTTCTCTACAACTGGTTTGCGGCCGTTGACACTGTTGCGAACACTACCACGAGCGAAACTGGCGATGATTCAGGAGGCGGTTGGGGTTGGCAAAACTTCTTCTTCACGCACGCCGACCAGCGCAGGGGCATCTGTCCGGCAGGCTGGCATGTGCCGAGCGACGAGGATTGGTTGGAGATGGAGTCGCACGTTGGTGTAGGTGAATACAGCGACTTGGTAAAAACTCAGATAAGCCGCGGAGTACACTCCGGATGGTTTGCTTCAAGTTGCGACTGGGAACCATATACACAAGGTGATGACCGTCCGGGAAGCTATAGCGATCCCAACAGGAACTCCACAGGTTTCTCAATGGTTCCTGTTCCGGCTTTGAACACCAATTTTGGTGGAAGATTTGCAAGATACTTGATAAGTAATGAAAGCGGCAGCATGTATAAAGTAACCCAATATGGTTGGTCAGCTTCATTCTGGGGTTCCACACCAAGGTTAATAGATGGTGCATATAATGGAGAATCGCCGGTGTGCAGAACATACAGTTATGCCCAAGCATATACAAACCGCAGCAATGAGCAGGAAAATATCGGACGGTCGATACGGTGCGTGCGCAACAGTCTGTCTTGTCCGACTGTAACCACTCAGGCTGTCGAGGACGGCGACATAGACACATTGAACGGCGTTGCCACTATCAGGGGCAAGGCTGTGAACCTGACTGCCGCTGTTGAGGACCACGGCTTTGTATGGGGACTGTCGAAGGCCGAGATGAGCAACACTGTAAGCAGCGCTTCCGACGCGTCTTCCGTTGCGGACGAGGCTGACCACGTGTTCGCCGCTAACATCGACATACCGCAGTGCGGTACAGTGTACTACATGGCCTTCCTCAAGACCGCCGGCTGTAACATGACCTACGGCGACACCCTTTCGTTCGAGCTTGAGGTGCGGCAGCTTACGGCGTGTCCCGGCACACCAACAGTTACCGACTACGACGACAACACCTACGCCACCATCCAGATCGGCGACCAGTGCTGGATGAAGGAAAATCTCAAAACAAAACACTATGCCGACGGCACCCCGATAACGCATTACAGTTCCACGCCCGGAACCAACAGGCCTACATATCATTACCCTGAAAGAGACACCCTCAGAACAGAAATCTACGGATTGCTCTACAACTGGACTGCGGCTATGCGTGACACATCATTGGCCACAAACGCCAATCCGAGCAATGTGCAGGGTGTCTGCCCCAACGGCTGGCACCTCCCGTCAGTGGCGGAGTTCTCAGATATGCTGAGTTTCATACAGAGTGTTGAATGTTACAGATGCAACGGCTATACAACCTATGTTGGCAAGGCTTTAGCCGACGATGTCGCGCTGTGGTCGGAGAGGTCTGGCAACTGCTATACAGGCAACAGAGAGTCGCCAAACAACCTTTCAGGTTTCTCAGCCCGTCCGGCAGGCCTTGTGAACGGATTTGACATGCATTTCGGTATCGCAAGCTTTATGCAGACAACAACCCGTCACACAAACTATACTGACTCCTATGTCTTCTCTATCTGGGCAGATGACGGAGCAGTTGGATTTGGAACACTTCCCAATATCTATTCTTCCCACAAGAGTGTTCGCTGCGTGAAGAATTAGGAAACACCTTAGGGCAGCATCAATGTAACTACCGGCGCGGCCACGGAAGTAACTGCTACATCCGCCAAGTTGAACGGCACGGTTGCGAACCCCGACAATGTTGAGATTACCGCGCTTTCGTGACCACTGCTGACGGAACAATTTACGGCAGTGAGGTTACCTTCACCGCCTCGTCTGTAACACCTGTTGGAGATGACGGCAAGCCATGTTCTGGCACGCCAACCGTCACCGACCACGAGGGCAACGTCTACAACACCGTGCAAATCGGAAACCAATGCTGGATGAAGGATAACCTGCGCACCACAACCTCTCCGAGTACAGGGAAGTATCTCATCCCTGCTGCTGACGCAGGCCAAACGCTCACGGGCAAGCAGGCACGCTGGTACAACAACGACTCTGTCACGTCTGCGCAGATGAAATACGGACTGCTGTACAACTGGAACGCCGCTGTAGACACGTTTAACACGGCGTTCGAGGAGACAAGTGTGAACGATAACAACAACAATAACATAGTTGTTACGTTTACTGGTCACCGCAGGGGTATCTGTCCGATTGGCTGGCATTTGCCGAGCGATGCAGAGTGGACAATCTTGGACAACTACGTAAGCAGCCAGAGCGAGTATGTCTGCGGCGGCAACACAACCAATACGGCCAAGGCGTTGGCCTCCGCTACCGGATGGATCAGTTCTTCCAACACTTGTGTGGTCGGGAACGAACAGTGCCTTAACAATGCCACGGGCTTCTCCGCCGTCCAGGCAGGCTTCTGGAGCTATCCATCGTTCTACTTGGTGGGCAACAACGTGTTCTTCTGGTCTTCCACTC
This sequence comes from uncultured Bacteroidota bacterium, assembly GCA_902796805.1. GTDB lineage: Bacteria > Bacteroidota > Bacteroidia > Bacteroidales > WCHB1-69 > F23-D06. The sequence goes on along the minus strand of CADBQG010000032.1, from coordinate 6,006 downwards.
AAGGCGTAACCTACAACAATTACGCGTTTACCAGATTAATAAGTTACGATTACCCCGATCTGTACAGGAACGACAACTACAAGGGCAGCGGTTATTCTGTCCGCTGTCTCCGCGATTAAACAACCGAAAATCAGAAACTGAGAATCAAGGCGCGACCACACTGGTCGCGCCTTTTTTTGTTTGATGTAACATGTGTTATGCTCTAAAACATTGTGTCCGTGTATTTTTGCCGCGAAAAAGTGATACTGATGTTACCGACTGACATTATCTTATGTTAGCAGTTGCGAGGGAGTGGCTGTGATATAGTAGGGGAGAATAGAAAATGGAACTGTTCTCGCCATTCACTCCAACGCTGTTCATATTTTGTTGAAAAAAACATGCGAATAAAAACATCGGCACATTAAAAGTTTAGTTAAAATTGCAATTTCAAAACGATAACACTCACAAAATTCAATTATTATGAAAAAGAGTCTACTATTGTTTGTGTTCAGCATGATGCTAACGTGCCTCGCTGTTGCGCAGGACGGCGCATTGCTGAACGAAGGTTTTGAAGGCACAGCCTTCCCGCCGGCCGGCTGGACCAAGACCGGTGCTACAAATTGGGAACGCTCCACGTTGTCTTATTATGTGTACGAGGGAGCGGCCTGCGCGAAGCACGGCTATGTTCACAGCGGCAACGCCTGGTTGATAACCCCGCAGCTCGGCCTGGAGCAGAACAGTCTTCTGTCGTTCTATGTTACCGGCGACTATCCCAATGACGCTGGAGCCACGCAGTTCACAATAGAGGTGTCGACCACCGACACCGCTACTGCGAGTTTTACGCCGATATTCACTGTGACCTGTCCGCCTTCCCAGGCACAACAGGAACTTGTAGAAGTGGATCTCTCGGCATTCACAGGCCAGGACATCTATATCGCCTTCCATGTTGTGGATGACTACGGCACTTCATTCTTCATCGACAATGTTGTTGTGGATGTGCTGCCTTCATGCTTGAAGCCGCAGGGGGTTACATTGGACTCCGTGTCGGCCACCACGGCTTCGATATACTGGAACGAGGTTTCTGGAGCCTCTTCGTACATTGTTGAATATATACTTGCGAGCGCCTCTTCGTGGGATGACGCCGTTGAACTCGAAACAGACGAGGAATACATCACCATCGAAGGGCTTTCCGGTGCAAGCATCTACATGGTGCGTGTAAAGGCCGACTGCGGCGGCGACATCAGCAACTACAGTTCCGAGCTGACGGTGTATACAGAATGTGTGCCGTTATCCGTCTTCCCGACAACATGGGACTTTGAGCAGAACAATCTTGGAGGTTCAAGTTACTATCCGCTGCCGCTCTGCTGGACAAGACCTGAAATAGCACAGTCGCCTTTCGTTTCGACCAATCACAATTACGATGGCACCAAGTCGCTCTATTTCTACGGCGGCTATGGAGACAGCTACGTTGTGCTTCCTGAAATCGACACAGAGACGACACCCATCAACACGCTTCAGGTTTCGTTTGACATATATTTCGACTCATACTACGGCAGCCTGTCTCCGTTGCAGGTTGGCGTGATGACCGATCCTGACGACGAGACCACATTCACAGTGCTGGCCACTGTTGACCCCGACGACTTTTCGGAGTACGACGACTTTGAGTTCTACGAGTGCAGTCTTGCAGCTTACGAGGGCGAAGGCAGATACATAGCGTTGAGGATGATTGTGGGTTATGACTACGACGGCATTGAGCTCGACAATGTGACTATAGAACAGATTCCGGGCTGTCTGCGCCCTGTAGGCCTCTCGGCAACGAATATAACCACGGAGAGCGCTATACTGAACTGGACTTCAGACGCCGACGAGTACACGCTCTACTACAAGCCTATGGGCGACGCCGCCTACACTGTTGAGGATGGCGTGGCCATTGGCGAGACTGGATACACACTCGCCGACCTGCTACCCGGAACAACCTACCAATGGTATGTGGAGTCCAACTGTGAAGACGGCTCGGCCCCTGCCAGCACGGTATCTATGTTCACCACTGAATGCATGCCGGTTCCAGCCGACCAACTCCCTTATACGATGGACTTCGAGGATGTGCCGGTAGGCCTCGCGCCTAACTGCTGGCCGGTGCTTGACAGTTACGAGGGATACTATGCAGTGTATCCGAGTGTGAGCGACTACGAATCACACTCCGGCTCAAAAGCCCTTGAACTCTATCCTTACGGCTACTACGAAAGCACAAACCTCATAGCCATGCCCCTCATTGATGAAGGCATCAGCCAGCTCAGGGTAACATTCTGGCTTGCGCCTTCATATAACAATTCATCATGCGGCACCGTGAAGGTGGGCTACATAACCGACATCAATGACAACAACACGTTCGTTCCACTCAGGACCATCGACGCCAGCGAATTGGACGGCACCGACTTTCTCAAATATTCCGTCGCCTTCAACTCTTTGGTGACAGAAGACGATGACCTGAGGATAGCCTTCCTCTGCGAGAACCAGTTCGGATACTCGTGGTACCTCGACGATGTTACTGTTGAGTACATCCCCGACTGCTCAGAACCCGACAACCTTGTGTCGGACAACCCTACAAGCAGTTCAGTAGAACTCGGCTGGACAGGTGTAACCACTGAGTACACACTTTATTACCGCCCAAATACCCAAGGCTCCCAGTTCGACTCCACAGTGGTTTCGCTCGACGACAACGGCAAATATACCCTTGAAAACCTCGAGGCGTTCACCACCTACAAATGGTATGTGGCCTCCTCATGCGACGACGGCGAGACTTACGCCAGCAACGTGGCCTCTTTCACCACCGTTTGCGAAGACATTGCCGAAATTCCTCAAACCTGGACTTTCTTGGCCAACAACACTGGCGGCACAACCACAAACCCGCTTCCTGAATGCTGGATCCGTCCGACAGGTATTTGCCCTTATGTAACTGCTTACAGCGGATATGGCGACACCTGCAGCCTCTACTGGTCATACGACAATACCGGTCTTGCAGCTCTGCCTCCTGTTGATGTAGAGGCGAACCCAATGAACACACTCCAGGTGTCATTCTTCGCTCGCAAGAGCTACAGCAACGCCGCTATTCTTGATATTGGTGTGATGACAGACCCGACGAATGCCTCCACTTTCGAGAGTGTGTCCTCTGTCAACCTCACCACATCGTTCCAGGAATATACGGTTATCTTGTCCGGATATGCTGGAGAGGGCAAGTTCATAGCGTTGAACGCCACCACCAACGATGATAACGCTATATATCTCGACAGTCTTGTTGTCTTGACTATCCCGGATTGCTCCAAGCCTTCAAACCTCAGTGCTTCGGTAACGGCCACTTCGGCGGTGCTCTCATGGGAATCGACAGCCGAGAACTTCCTCTTCTTCCACAAGGAGGCCTCCGAAAGTTCATACACCTCTGAAGAAGTTGAACTTGACGAGAACGGCACCTACACCTTCGGACCGCTGTCGCCAAACACCACTTACAATTGGTACGTTTCGTCGCTCTGCGACGGCGATACGCTACAGACAGGAGAAAGTCCGTCGTTCACCACCTTCTGCGAAATGATAGCAGCGGAGGAACTTCCTTATGTGATGGATTTCGAAGGCTTAGAACAATACTCAATGCCGTCGTGCTGGCAGCGCCTTGAAAGCTACGCAGGCTATTACGGGAACTATCCTTACGTATATACTTCGTCATACAGTTCGCATGGCGGACAAAATTATTTGAGTTTCTATCCCTACGGTGTGAACAGGAACGTGGTTGCGCTGCCGCAGGTGAATGAGGAGATCCATAACCTTCGTGTCAACTTCTGGCTCAAGCCGGGAGGAACTTCAGCCTCTTACGGTAGGTTTGAGGTGGGTCTTATGTCCGATATCTCAAACGTGAGCACGTTTGAGTTGGTGAAGACGATAAACGCCACTGATTTCTCCTCTTCAACTTACGAAAACTTCAAGGTTTCGTTCTCTGGCACGGAGATTGAAGGGAACGAGAGCTTCATAGTGTTCCGTTGTATCAACACTCAGGGCTACAGCTGGTATCTCGACGACGTTACAATAGAGTACACACCAGAATGTGTTGAACCCGACAACCTTGCAGTCGTCTCCACCGGACAAGACAACGCTGTTATCTCGTGGGATGGCGAAACCGAGACCTACAGCCTGTACTACAAGAAAGCCTCGGAAACCGATTACACTTCGATCAGCGATGTTGCCCTTGACGAAGACGGTACATACACTCTCTCGGATCTCGAACCGGGCGAGGCATACGAGTGGTATGTGACGGCTGTGTGCGTGTCGGGCGAGTCGGCGCCAAGCAACGCTTCCTTACTAGTAACAGAGTGCGTAATGATAACATCTGTGCCGCAGATCTGGGACTTCGAGGGCGATAACTTCGGCGGCACCGAAGACTACCCGATGCCATCATGCTGGAAGAGGATAGAAAATCCTTCAGCATACTCGGCATATCCGTTTGTGTACGACGGAATTCTCAGCTTCTATCTCACTTATAACAGTACTTATGCTATCCTTCCAAGGGTTGACGTTGAACAACTTCCTCTGAACACGCTGCAACTTAACATGATTGCAAGTCTCTCCTATGGCGAATACCAGAACAACAAACTCGAGGTCGGCGTGATGACAAATCCCAACGACCAATCAACATTCACTCTTGTCAAGACCCTTGAGTTCACCCAGTCGGTTCAAGAGTATGAAGTGTCGTTCGAGGACTATGTAGGCGAGGGTTCCTATATCGCAATCCGCACAAGAACACAGTCGGCGTACAACTACGACTACGTTGACATTGAGGAGGTCGTTTTGAACCCTATTCCCGACTGCGAGTCTGTTGACGGTCTTGAGGTTTCAGACGTAACACAGACTACTGTTGATGTTTCATGGAACGGCGATAACGAGGCCGGCTTCACGGTTGAGTACAAGCTCCAGAATGACGTTGACTGGTCGCTTGCAGGAACCACTACGGAGAACACGCTCACCATCACCGGGCTCCAGAGCGCAAGCAAGTATTCGGTTCGTGTGGCTCCCGTTTGCGACGGCGCGGTTGTTTACCGTAGCGCTAATGTGAGGACCCTTTGCGATGTGTTCGTAGAGTTTCCTTACAAAGAGTCGTTTGAGGACGAGGACTTTAGCTGCTGGTCTTCTGAAATAGTTGCTTCTACGGAAAACTGGATTATCCAGGGAGACGCTTATGCAGCCTCCCCGTCCGACGGCAGCCAACAAGCCTTCTTCACATACAGTCCCGGCGCATCTGCCCGTTTGGTTTCACCGCAGTTCGACCTCTCGTCGCTCACCAACCCGACCTTGTCGTATGATGTGTACCTGCCAGCATACACATCATTTTCTGGAAACGTTTACGACACAGTGGGCGTCTATTACAAGTCATCGCTTTCCGACGACTGGACATATATTACATCCCATACCGACGACAATGGCGTTGAAGACTACAGCACTTTCACCTTCACATTGCCGAACCCGTCGGCCACATACCAGATCATGTTCCTGGCCGAAGGCTTCGACGGCTACGGTGTGTATCTCGACAATGTGAACATCTTCGACTCTATCTCGGGTGAACCTGAAGAGTGTGTGGTTCCCACAGCCCTTGCTGTTTCCGACCAGACACAGACCACGGCAAACGTGACCTGGGCAGCCGGCGGCACCGAAACATCTTGGAAACTCCAGTACAAGCTCACCTCAGAGAACGGCTGGGTTAACCCTGAAGTTACTGTCAACGCAACTCCTTCATACACAATCACCGGTCTCGTTGCCGGTACCGACTATGAAGTGCGTGTGAAAGCAGTTTGCGGCGATGGCAACGAGAGCGACTGGACAACTTCTGTTGCGTTCACCACCTTGAACGAGGACCAGGAGCCGTGCAACGCTCCCACGAACATTACTGTCACCGACTTTGGCAAGAACAGCATCACAATCACTTGGGATGCAAACGGAGCCACGAAGTGGGCAGCGCAGTACCGCAAGCAGGGTTCAACCGCCTGG
>CADBQG010000031.1 GCA_902796805.1 uncultured Bacteroidota bacterium | reverse complement strand
TGTTGTGTACGACTTGCTCGGCAAGGAGGTTTTCAGAAGAAGCTACAGCGGAGAAACAGCAACAGAAATAGCGGTCTCGGCGTGGCCAAGCGGCACCTACATCGTGAAAGCCGTCACAAAAGACGGCAGCGGTGAAGCTAAGGTTGTGAAGAGGTAGAAAGTTGATAATATCTTTTCCTGAAAAAAATGCTATATTTGCACCCGAATAAAAACGCGAATTATGGCAAATATCGAATTTAACGGCAAAACTTACGAAATGGACGGCGACGGTTTCATGATTCATCCCGAAGAGTGGACAAAGGAGCTTGCCGCTGCCATCGCAAAAGAAGACGGAATACAGGAACTCTCTGAAAACCACTGGAAGATAATAGAATGCATCCGCGCCAATTACGAGGAAAAGGGCATTGCCCCGATGGTTCGCACCATTTGCAAGACCTCAGGCCTGAAGCTGAAAGAGATATACGACCTCTTCCCGACAGGGCCGGCAAGAGGGGCGTGCCGCGTGGCTGGTCTCCCGAAACCTGAAGGTTGCGTGTAAAAAACCGTCATCTTTCTCGTTATGAAGACGATACAGTACTTTGCGATAGCGGCGGTATGCTATTGTATAGTGGCGATGTCCGTGCATCTGCTGAGGGTTGTGCGCCTTGGTGCGCCGAAGGATCTCTCTGAACCCTCGGGAAGCGTTAAGGAAGGCGTTGTGTATTCCAACACCCGGGCGATGTTGCCCGACCAGAAGGAGTCGGCATACCTGCACCTCCCCTCATACGCCGTGGGAATGCTTTTCCATATAGGGGTTTTCTGCTCGCTGCTGCTGTTCATACTTTCGTTTTTCCCATTCTTCAACAACTGGGTTTCCTCATGTTGCTGGGCCGCGGTGCTTTCTATCCCGTCGGGAGTGGGGGCAGTGTGCGGTGTCATACTGTTTTTAAGGAGGGCGTTGTCTAAGGCTCTTAAAGAGTTTTCAACGGCCGACGACTTCATATCCGTCGCCCTTGTTGCTATTTTCCAACTGATGACTTTTCTGTACGTCGTGTTTGCAGACAACTGTGCCGTTGACACGATGTTCTACGTGAGCGCCATACTCCTTTTCCTCTACATGCCGTTGGGAAAACTTAGGCACGCCGTGTATTTCTTCGCGGCAAGGTTTCATCTTGGATATTTTTACGGAAGGCGCAATGTGTGGCCTCCAAAAGAAGACGATAAAAAATAAGAAACTATGAAGTTGGATTTTCTCGGGGCTACCGAAGAAGTTACCGGAAGCAAGTTCATGCTCACCACAAAGGGCGGCATGAAGATACTCCTTGACTGTGGCATGTATCAGGGAAAGGGACTTGAGACCGACGCCATGAACAGGGATCTCGGCTTCGACCCGAAAGAGATAGACATTGTATTGCTTTCCCACGCGCACATCGACCACGCGGGACTTATCCCTTACATCTACAAGCTCGGGTTCAAGGGCAAGGTGTTCTGCACCCCCGCCACCCGCGACCTCTGCGCGATAATGCTCGCCGACTCGGGCCGCATCCAGGAGGCCGACGCGCGCCAGTTCAACAAGAAGACCGAAAGGGTCGGGAAGACACCGATAGAGCCGATTTACACCGAGAAGGACGCCGTCGAGTGCATGAGGCTTTTCATAAGCATCCCACTCGGGCTGCACTTCAACATCAGCCCTGATGTGGCCATAGACTTCTACGACACCGGGCACATGCTCGGCAGCAGCGCCATCTACATCACTTTCAAGGAAGGGAGGAAAAAACGCACCCTCTGCTACACCGGCGACATAGGACGCTACAACAAGAGGATTCTGCCCGACCCGAAACCCTTCCCGCACGCCGACTACATAATCACGGAGTCGACCTACGGCGACCGACTGCACAGCACCCTCGACGAGGCCGACCAGGAGCTGATGCTGGTGGTGCGCGACGCCTGTGCGAAGAGAAGGGGCAAGCTCCTCATCCCTTCATTTGCCATAGGGAGGACGCAGGAGATAGTCTATTCGCTGCACAGGCTGGAACTCGCCGGCGACCTGCCCGACATCGAATGCTTCGTGGACAGTCCGTTAGCCTGCTCGGCGACCGACATCTTCCGGCTCCACGACGACTGCTTCAACGAGGACATGCGCAGGTTCATGAGCGAGACAAAGGATCCGTTCGGCTTCGACAACCTGCAATACATCAGGACCATCGACGACTCGAAGCGGCTCAACGAATACAACCGTCCGTGCATTATAATCTCCGCGTCGGGGATGATGGAGGCAGGACGAATAAAGCACCACCTTGCCAACAACATCGAAAACCCGAAGACTACAATCCTCTGCGTGGGATACTGCTCGCCAACCACACTGGGCGCTAAAATAATGCGCGGCGACGAGAATGTGTCAATCTTCGGCAACAAGTACAAGGTGAGGGCAACCCTCGCGCGCATCGACGCATACTCGGGCCACGCCGACTACAACGAACTCATACAGTACCTCTCCTGCCAGAAGGGAAACAAAAAACTCAAGAAGATATTCATCGTCCATGGAGAGGGCGATGTGAGGAAAACATACGCCCAGCATTTGAAGGATGCGGGCTTCAAGCAGGCATACGTGCCTTATTTCAGAGAATCTTACGAATTAATTTAAAAAATATATGAAAATAGCCATAGTTGGAACCGGATATGTAGGATTGGTTACCGGAACGTGTCTTTCAGACGTGGGATTCGATGTTACATGCATCGATATTGACAAGAACAAAATTGAGATGCTCAACAGAGGGGAATCCCCAATCTACGAGCCTGGTTTGGAGGACAGAATAGAGAGAAACATGAAAAACGGGCGGCTGCATTTCGTAACATCCCTGAAAGATGTTATTGACGATGTTGACGTAATCTTTTCCGCAGTTGGAACTCCACCCGATGAAGATGGAAGTGCCGACCTTCAATACGTTATCAATGTTGCTCGTGAAGTGGGTTCATCTATGAATGACTATAAACTGCTCGTTACCAAAAGCACGGTGCCTGTCGGCACTGCCAAAATGGTGAAGGCAGCCATCCGCGAGGAACTCGACAAACGAAATCTTAACATCAGCTTTGATGTTGCCTCAAATCCCGAATTTTTGAAAGAGGGCGACGCCATCGCCGACTTCATGCACCCCGACAGGATAGTTGTTGGCGTTGACTCGGAAAAAGCC
>CADBQG010000030.1 GCA_902796805.1 uncultured Bacteroidota bacterium | reverse complement strand
TGTGTTTGGCCAGACTACATCGTTACATTTTGTACAGGCCTTAAATCTATATATAGGATAATAATCAAACGACAGGATGTTGGGGTTGGTGGTATTAATGAGATTATCGACAAACAGCGGGTAAGCATTCAAATTTCCCATCCCAGGATAACCCAGGACAGTGTCGCTCGCGTGTGACGGAACCAAATTAACATAGCGCAACAACTTGGGATTGTGATTTTCTATATCGTTGAAGTACAAGCTTATGTCTTCAAAGTGCATTGGCTTCGGCTCGTCGCAAACCGAAAATCCTATGACGGCCGGGTGGTTTCCATAATACTCCAAACCCGACAAACTGTTTGTTGGATTATATTGGGAAAATCCCGGAATCTGAAAGTATGAAGTATCGTTCCTCCTGTTTACATACAAATCCGGTGCGCTCAAAATGACCTTCAGGCCCATAGAGTCAGCCCTGTCAAGAAAAGCCTTCGAGGGATTTGAACCCGAATATACGGGATCTTCATATTTTGGCATCAACTGTTGTTCTATCTGTATAGTATTGAAGTTGTGTTCTTTGAAAATATTGTAGAACTCCGCAGAGTTGCCTACATTGGTGGTGATTCCTGCGTGGTATGATGAAGTCGCATTATCATGTGAGTGCGACCAAACGCCAATCAGGAAGCGGTCAAATTGGGCGTATGAAGAGAGAAACGGAAACAAAAACAGTGCGGTAAAAAACAATAATTTTTTCATAATCAAACGGTTGTTTTAAGCATAATTAAAAAAATGTTTGTGCAAATATACAAAATATATTTATCAAATATATTTATCGTTGCACTATGAAAACAAAAATATTTCATTGGCGCAGCGCGCGCAAGGTCAACAACCGTGTCGCCCATCGGACCGCGCACCGCATTGTGGTACGTTTCCTGTAGAGACACAAAATTTTGCGTCTCTACATCAGCGTTCATTCTGCCGTAGGTTGCAAATGTGTTGTTATACACGACATTGCCGGCCGCATCCACCATCGCCGCGAACATGTTGCACAAAAATCCAAAAGATAATTTTTTCGCGAGAATAGCTGTCGTTTGAGTGGAAAGTGTTATTTTTGCCGCCATGAAGATTGTCTTTTCATCGCAAAGTTGTGAAAGTACAGTCTCCGCTTTTGTCTTTCAAGAAAAACATTTAAAGACACCATTGATGAAAAACTATAACGACTTGTTGAAAGTGCCGCCAACCGGCTTGCTCCCGAAGGAGGGGAGGCTTCTCATCTCGTCGCCTTACTACAACGACACGTTCTTCAACAGGTCGGTGGTGCTGCTCACCGACATCACCGCCGACGCTACTGCCGGTCTGATCATCAACAAGCAGCTGCCGTACACAGTGCGCGAGATGGTGGGCGAGATACGTGTTGACGAACAGATATATTTCGGCGGCCCGGTGATGCCTGAAGGGGTCTTCCTTATCCACAGCTTCAACAATTGCAAGGAGTCTTCCCGGCTGCTCGACAACGTGTATGTGGGCTACAACCCGGTGCTTTTGTCGTTGATTGAGCACAATGCAATCCCCAACCTCAGGAGGAAGTTCCTCCTCGGCTATGCTGGTTGGGCGAAAGGTCAGCTCGAAAGTGAGATTCTCAACGACATGTGGGTTGTGGCGGAAGGCTCGTATTCTACTGTGTTCAACACCCCGGCGAACCTCGTCTGGGAGACCGCCGTGGCGAACCTCGGCGACAAATACTCGCATTGGCTCAGGATGCCCGAGAAGATCGGCTACAACTGACTTTCCAACTCTTCGAGTTTCGCGGCCATTGTCAGTGAGTCGTTTGCCATCGCAACGCTGTCGGCGAGATTCCATTCCCTGAACCTCTCGGCATTGCGGTAGAAGGCAACCATCGGTTTCCGCTCGAACAGTATCTGATGCAGCGTGGTGTCGGGAGGCCATACCCCGCTCCTGAGCTGCGTTATGGGCACGTGGTTGCAGAACGCCACAAAGTAGTCCCAAGTGGTGTCGTTCTTGTCGTAGTCCTTGAAAACCAACTCGAAATCGGGGTTTTTCCTGTAGAAGATCTCACAGGCTGCATTCCCGTTTGTGGCCACAACCACGGGGCGCGCCGCATAGTGCTTTCCGACATCGTGGGCGTAGGCATACTCCTTAACCCAGGCGTTGGCAGTCTTGTTGACCTCGAAATTGCTGTCCAGGTCGTATTTTGCGTATGCATTGTGTATTCCGCCCGAAATCTCGTTGAAATAGAGCGATGTGAACGGGCTGTTTATAAGTATGTGCCTCAGCGGCATTATTGAAAGGAAGGCCACTATCGCCAGCACGACGAAGTTGGTGTACCTGTCGTTGATATGCCTGATGGTGCACTCCAGGCCGCTCGCTGCGAGTATAAGAAAAAGAGGGTAGACACAGTAGTGCACGGCCCAGAGCGTGTCGGGGTTCATGTAGGAGCGCTTCACGCTGTTTATGCAGAACAGGAGTGTGTAGGCGAAGATAAATATTGAGAAAGGTTTCAGTGACTTCACCGCGCTCTTGAAGAACACAAAGAGGAGCGCGAAACTGATAAGCACCACTGTGGGCGTGGTTATGAAGAGATATTTTGCGAGATACCGCGTGGGGAAGTTGTCAGGCCCGATGAAGTGCCCCTCGAAAACCTGGTTGTGGTCGAACGGGAGGTTGGTGACGAGCGACGCGAACGCCCGGCGGGGCATGATGAACGACTGCTCGAGGTACATCGTGCAGAGGCTGTGCGCCGCACCCACCACGACATAAAGACCTGCCACCACGGAGACTGTTATCGCGAAAGCCTTGAGGTACTCCAAGGTGAAGAACTTCTTCACCGGGTTGTAAAGGAAGAAGTTCAGTATAGTGAAAACCGCGAAGAGATGCAGAAGCGCGGCGCCGGCGTTGTGCACCGACAGCGCAAGGAGTGTACCCGCCGATATCTTAATCAACCGCGAAGTCCTTACCACAGGAAGCTCACGGCAGAAATAATACATCTGCATTATGCTGAATATGAAGAAGAATGCAAATGTTACATCCACCACGTTGCTGAGCGAGTAGCCGAAAAAACGGGGCGACAGCGACAGCAAGAAGACCGTGAAGAACGCCGCCCGCCAGCTGAAGGCTCTCAACAGGATCAGCGAAAGGTAAGCCACCAACAGCCAGCCGAACACCGCCGACACAATATGCCTGATCGCGTACACATTGTCAATCCTGAACAGCTTTGCGGCTGAATATATCAGCAGGTCAGGTGTTTGTGCCTGGGTTTTTGCGTATGGATGGCCCTTGTATGCGTCCTCGTCGCCTAAATGATGGAAATGGTTGTAGAGCATCTCCGAATATTCGTGCTGCGCAACCTCCCGGTCGGAAATGCCTATGTTGCGTGTAAGGACGAGCATTCCGACAAGGGTGGCAATCAGAAGCAGTCCCCAGAGGTACTTGTACATGTCGTCGATGCCGTTGTAGGCAAGCGTGAAGTTGCTCTTCTCTATCTGATACTTCAGCTTTTTCCGGTTGTCTCTCGAAAAGCGGATTTTCCATACATTGTCGTCAAACAGATTGTCGTAATACAGCACCCTGTCGACGATGTTCTTGGTCTTTATGAAGAGCCTGTCCCAGAAACCGGCAGTAGTCTTTTTCATGATAGCGTACCGTTTAGTTGTTTGTTCAGGCGGAGCAGGTAGCCTGCTGATTCAGGCCCGACGTTGAAGAGAAGGTCGATAATGGAAAGGTTCGGCACGAATCCGAACTTGTCGGAAAACACCTGGTAATAAGGTTCTCCGAGCCGCAGCAGGTAGTTTTGGCCGCGCCTTGCCTTGGGGGATATTACGGTACGGAGGTCTCTTTCGGAGTAGGGAGTGAATTCGGATGTCATCGTTATCGACACGCCAATTTTCAGCATTTTGGCGATAATCTCTATGAATTTCAGGTCGAAGTCGAAGAGAAACTCAATGCTTTCTGCATAGAGAGGCTTTAGAAAGTCTTTGTAATAGAGAAAGAAAGGCGAACTATTGTAAGCCGACTCTATGGTGCGCCAGTGCGTTCGCTGCCAAGGCGTGGAGTAGTCAATCCTGACTTCCCTCACAGCGCCCATCTTCACGTCATGCACCGTGGGGATGATGAGGTCCCGGACGCCGTTTCCTGCCACTATCGTTGCCCTGTTGCGGTACGTCTGCTTCATGTACCTCTCGCAGGCCTCCACTGAAACGCTTCCACCTGCGAGGAAAGCGAAATACTCCACAGGGGGAAGGTAGGCTATGGAAAGCAACGGACAGGGCACGGCTATCTTGAAATTATCATCTTCGACATGTAGTTGCGCTGAGAACCGCGTATCTCCACAAAATAGACGCCGTTTGTCAAGGCATTGACGTTTATGGTGAATGTGGAGGAGGTCTCGACATCTTTGCTCATGACAAGCTGGCCCATTGTGTTGTAGACGTTGCAAACAGCGTTTTCAGTCAAGAAGTCGCCGTTGACGGTAACTGTCCCTGAAGTAACCGGGTTGGGTGCAACAGTAAATGTCTCTTCGAGTTGTTGGTCGGCGATGCCGGTGATTACGGAGCCGTCGTAGCGCATACTGTTGAGTGTCGTGGCGCCGGTGTTGTCGGGGTCGAGCCATGGCTGCAGTTTGCGGTCGTTTGCGGTCGCGCCGTTGTTGTTCCAGTGGTATGCCAGTCTGCCGTAGAGGTCGCTCTCGCCAGGATAAGTGCAGCTGCTCGAGCCGGCTGTGAGAGTGCCTATGATGAGTTGTCTGCCGTTGAACAGCGGGGAACCTGACGACCCCTGCTCCGTCACTCCCTTGTTGGGGTTCGTCCTCCAATAGACCTCGAAATATTTGTTCGCGTAATATCCTGAATTTATTGTTGACACATTACGCGGCAGGCTAATCTTCTTCCAGTCGCCGCCGGGGTGGTGAATGCCTGCACCCAGTGAGCTGGCGCCGCTCCGGTCCCAGCCGGCAAACACTATCTTGTTGCGGTAAAGCGCGCCGAGGTTTCCGGTAATCCTGAGGAGCAGGAAGTCGGAATTGGCGGAATAGTTGTCGGAGTTTGTGGATGAACGGGCCACTATTACGCCGCCGTTTGCAGAATAGTTAGAGTTCCCCGTGCTGCCGCCGCATGTAGTGAGCTGGTAGTTGAAGTAGAAGCGGTGCAGCTGGTCGGAGGTGGCAACGCAGTGGTTGGCGGAAAGCACGTAAGGGGTCTTGTCCATGCGCACGTTGTTCACCATGGCGCCCGTGCACCAGTAGCTTACCCAGCCACCCTCCGACGGTACGTTGGCGGTGATTGAGATGCCGACAACGGCGTTGATCTCGTCTTCCCAGCCGACACCCTCGGGGCAGGCCACGTCGATGTGGCATGAGCCTTCAGCAGTGCCGTGCGGCCCGCGGTCGGTCTTCGCTATATGGAGGAAATCGCGGTATGTGTGCATTATCCCGGCAATCCTGACGTCGCCGCGGAACTCCGCTCCGGCCGGCTCGAAATACTCCACAACGACCTCGTCGCCCACTACTTCATCGGTGAGCGCCTTGCCCACCTCCTGAACGTCGTGGTTAGTGTACGGGCCGAACACCTGCTCCCGGTCTGGAGAATACACGAACAGCCTTCCTTCACGCGGGAGGTTGAACCTGTCGAACACTATGCTCATCATCACGGCATCCTTGGAAGAGAACTTGACACGCCACAGCTTTCCGTCGGCGAAGGAGTCAACCCTGCCGCAGTTCGCGAAAGTGTAGCCCACATTGTGCCCCACCGCAAGGCGCAGCAGCCTGTCCTCCTTCGCGCGAGCCTCGTCCTCCGCAAACAGCCTCTCATTGTCTATGTCAGGAAGCCGAACATTGTCAATGTTGAGTGAAACGCCTCTGTGTGTGAACGAATACGGCAACTCCGCAGCAGACTCCTGAGCGTGCAACATCGAGAAACATAATGCCAAAAAGGCAGTGATGATGAATATTTTCTTCATTAGTCTGATGATTTAAATTTAGGGCGGCAAAGTTAAAAAAATAATGTAATTTTGCAACCGAATTTTGAAAATTGAAATCACCAGCGTTTTTATGGCAATAAAGAAGAAAGTCAAGTACGAGGGCGCCCCTTTTGAGGGCAATATTGAAGAAATCATCATACAGGCTCTCATAGAGAAGCAGGGCGTTGACATCAGGTGCGTCAACCTCAAGAAGATAAACCATGTCTTTTTCGACTATTTTATCATCTGCACAGGAAGCTCAAAGCCCCATGTGGAAACACTGTGCGACTTTGTGCAACACCAGACGCAGAAAACAGCAGGGGTGAAGCCTCTTCATGTGGAAGGTCTCGAGAACAAGGAGTGGGTGCTCCTCGACTACTTCAACGTTATAGTCCACATCTTCCAGCCGGAGGCCCGCGAATATTACAACATAGAATCTTTGTGGGGTGACGCCGAGGTCCAGAAATTCTAACTTCCATCTACATTATGGCTGAAAACGACAAGAAAAGCAACAGATACCCCGGCTTCATAGGAGGCAGCGGCAAAAACGACAAGAAGGGCGGCAGGCCGAAATTCAACTGGGCGCTCTTCTATGTGCTGATAACCATAATACTGATAGGACTCTATTTCTTCTATCCCGGCAACACCATGTCAGAAATCAACGACATGGAATTCTACCAGATGGTGGAGAACCGGGAAATCGAGCATGTGGAATTCGTGAAGAAAGAGTCGCACATCAACATTTTCCTGAAAAGGGAGGCGTTGGAGGGAAATCCAACTTACGAGAAGGTCAAAGAGAACATAAACGGCCCGCAGTACTACCTTGTGGTAACCGACCTTGAGGTTTACAACGACAACCTCCGCGAGGTGCGTAACCAGTACGTGCAGGAGCGTGTGGCGCAGGACAGTACTCTTGTGGCCGGCGACTTGATGAAGGAGTACACTTTCCCGATGAAGCAGGACAACACGCAGAACTGGGGCTTCGAGGTCCTGCTATGGGTGTTGCCATTCGTGTTCATCTTCGCGCTGTACTATTTCTCCATGCGCTCGATGCGCGGCGCCGGGGGCATGGGCGGCGGCAGCAACATCTTCAACATAGGCAAGTCTCGTGCCCAGGAGTTCGACGGGAACTCCTCGCAGCTTGTCACGTTCAAGGACGTTGCCGGCCTCGAGGGCGCGAAATTCGAGATTGAGGAGGTTGTTGACTTCCTGAAGAACCCCCAGAGGTACACCGTCCTTGGCGGTAAGATTCCAAAAGGCGTGCTTCTCGTGGGCCCTCCCGGCACCGGCAAGACCCTCCTCGCGAAGGCAGTGGCCGGAGAGGCCAAGGTGCCTTTCTTCTCGCTGTCTGGCTCCGACTTCGTGGAGATGTTTGTGGGCGTTGGCGCCTCGAGGGTCCGCGACCTGTTCAAGACCGCCAAGGAGAAGGCCCCGTGCATAATTTTCATCGACGAAATCGACGCCATAGGCAGGGCGCGCGGAAAAGGCGCGCTGTCGAACGCCAACGACGAGCGCGAGAGCACCCTCAACCAGCTTCTCACAGAGATGGACGGCTTTGGCACTAACGCCGGCGTCATCATCATGGCCGCCACCAACCGCGCCGACATCCTCGACAGGGCGCTGCTGCGGGCAGGACGCTTCGACAGACAGATCCATGTGGAACTGCCTAACCTCAACGAGCGTCGCGACATCTTCGGCGTACATGTGAGAAACCTCAAGATAGGCCCTGACGTTGACTTGGAGTTCTTTGCCAAGCAGACGCCCGGCTTTTCGGGCGCCGACATCGCCAACGTCTGCAACGAGGCCGCGCTCATCGCGGCGCGCGGCAACAAGGAGGCCATAGGCAAGGAGGATTTCCTCGCGGCTGTTGACAGAATTATCGGCGGACTCGAGCGCCGCGGAAGCGTAATCTCGCCGGAAGAGAAGAAGACCATCGCCTACCACGAGTCGGGACACGCGTGTGTCAGCTGGATGCTACGCTACGCCTCACCGTTGGTTAAAGTCACCATAGTGCCGCGGGGCAAGGCCCTCGGCGCCGCCTGGTACCTGCCCGAAGAACGGCAGCTCGCCACCTACGACCAGCTTGTTGACGAGATGACCGCAACCCTCGGGGGAAGAGCCGCCGAGGAGGTCTTCTTCGGAAAGATTTCAACAGGAGCGCTCAACGATCTCGAAAGGGTCAGCAAGCAGGCATACGCTATGATCGTTTACTACGGGCTCGACGAGAAGATCGGCAACGTCAGCTATTACGACTCCACCGGGCAGCAAGAGTACAGCATGACAAAGCCATACAGCGAGAAAACCGCACAGGAAATCGACGAGCGCGTGCACGAACTCATAGAGTCTTCCTATCGTCGCGCCGTGAAAATCCTAAAAGACAACTACGAGAAGGTTGAACAACTCGCACAACTGCTGCTCGAACGCGAGGTGATCTTCACCGAAGACGTGAAGAACATTCTCGGAGAACGCCCATTCGCCGCCGAAGAGCATGGCGACGAGACTCCCGCAACCACCAAAACCGACGAATAATGGGCTCAGACATACTGAATTTCGTTTCCGACAAAGAATATGTGAGAAGGGCCATCAAGAATCCGGCCTCTCACACAAATCTGCCAGAGGGACTTCCATCCAAGCAGTTGCTTTCCTACATCGACAACCCCGCCATGGAATTCTGGAAGAACTTCCAGGAACAGGGCGGCCTGATACTCCGTTGCAACACTTCGCAGGAACGGATGTCCAATATCCAGAAGCTCGCCAAGTCGCAACAGTACAACTTCGTGCTCAGCACGCACCCCAACATCTCCAAAGAACTCGAGCACCTCCAAATCAACCACCTGAACGCAATACCCGCCAACAGCACTGTTGACGCCGTGGTGGCACTCTCCACAACCCTCGTGGCAAGAAACGGAAGCATAGGATTCACACAGCCAATATCACGTTTCCTGACACTCGCAAACATAGCCAAAGACGTTATCGTCATCTCTAGGATGCGCGACATCGTGCCCGACATTGAGGACGCACTCGTGAAGAATCGGAAGAACGCGGGTGAGGCAGGACTTGAATTCCTGACACCCACACACGTCGCCGCCCAGCCCGACAACGACCAACGCACAGCAAAAAAACCACGTATAATCCTTCTGCTCCTAAGCGAAAATGAACACAAAAACCAATAACCTCATAGTGCGTATGCTGTCGGGCGCTGTATACGTGGCTCTGATGGTTCTGTCTGTGTTTTATGAGTGGGTGGCATACGCTCTATTCACTTTCCTTACAATAACGGCACTGTTCGAATACAAGAACATTGGAGAGAAAATCATCCCGGGATTCAAGGGTTCACTGTCGTTTCTCCTGTCTGCGGCCCTGTGCGTGCCCGTCATTATGAGGTTCGCAGCCTTTGGAAACCCATACTCAATATTTGCCGCCGCGTGCTTATTCACCCTTTCGCTCTTCCTCCCCTCGCTTCTGATGAAAAGCGAAAGGCCACTTGAAAGCCTTGGACTGTCGCTGTTTTCACAGGCTTGGATTGTACTCCCCCTGACAGTGCTTTTCACACTATGGATACCGCAGGCTCCTGAAGCGGTGTTGGCCTTCTTCATACTGATCTGGGCATCCGACACTTTCGCCTATCTCGGAGGGTCGCTGTTCGGAAAGCACAAGCTGGCGGAAAGGATATCGCCGGGCAAGACGTGGGAGGGCTTTGCCATCGGCACCGCTATGACTGCCGGACTTGCTGTTGCGCTGAACTACGTGCCCTTTTTCAGGTATGCAGGCATGGAACTGTGGCAATGGATTGTGTTCGCCATCATCGTGGAGGTTTTCGGACTCATAGGCGACTTGACCGAGTCTTTGTTCAAGCGGCAGGCCGGGATAAAAGACAGTGGCAAGATCATCCCGGGGCACGGCGGGGTTCTCGACCGCCTCGACTCCATATTTCTTGCAACCATACCTGCCGCAATTTTCAGTTTTTGCTGCTGAAATCAATCGTCAGGATTTTTTTTGTTATCGGTGTCCGGTAAAACTTTTTCGATGATATTTAAGTCACTGCGTGTTTGTTACTGCACGTTTGTGGTGAATTTCTCCCCCTTTCAAGGGAAACCGAGGGCGCAAAACATCCCCCTTTCAATGGGGGCCGAGTGGGCAAAATCCATCCCCCTTTCAATGGGGACAGAGGGCACAAAATCCATCCCCCTTTTAAGGGGGACAGAGGGGGTTTAAGAAACCGTGTCAACCCCACCAGGCAAGAGACACCCCCTGAATCCCCCTCAAGAGGGGGACTTGCCAAACCTCCCCCTTTCAATGGGGACCGTGTCTCGTCCTAAAATAGCGTTACAACAAAAAGAGTAACGATATGAAAAGAACAGAGAACAAGTACGTTAAAAGAACGCAGAAGGA
>CADBQG010000029.1 GCA_902796805.1 uncultured Bacteroidota bacterium | reverse complement strand
GCCCTTAGCAGCGACTACGAAGCCCGCGAAAAGGCCACGCAGATGTTCTTCGCCGAAACGCAGAACAAGTTGCTCTACGCCGTTACACATCAAACCGCAGCCGAACTTATCACCGCCCGCGCCGATGCAAACAAACCCAACATGGGGCTGACATCGTGGAAAGGTGCTATTGTTAGAAAGCAGGATATTGTAATTGCAAAAAACTACCTGAACGAAGATGAAATTGACACGCTCAATAGATTGACTACCATGTTCCTGGATACTGCAGAACTACGTGTAAAAGAACGCAAAGACCTTACTTTGGACTATTGGCGTAATACAGCCGAAAGTGTGCTGGCATTTCACGACAAGGCTGTGTTGCAAGGAAAGGGTAGCATATCGAATGCGGAAATGGAACGTAAGGTGAATGCTGTTTATGAGGAGTTCAACACCCGTCGCAAAGCACAAGAGGCATTGGAGGCCGACCAAGAAGATTTGAAAATGCTTGAAGAGATAATATCTAAAACTAACAGATTATGACCAACATCAAACTATTCCAGAACAAGAAAATCCGCTCCGCATGGAACGATGAAGAAGAACAATGGTATTTCTCCGTTGTGGACGTGGTGGCGGCATTGACAGACTCGCCCAATCCACGGCAGTATTGGCGGAAAATGAAGGATCGTGACCTGAGAGAATTCCAGTCGTACCCGTTTTGGGTACAACTGAAATTGGCGAGTTCGGATGGCAAAAAGTACGCCACCGACTGTGCCAACATAAAAGGACTGTTCCGCATCATCCAGTCCATCCCCTCGCCCAAGGCCGAGCCTTTCAAATTATGGCTGTCGCAGGTGGGCTACGAGCGTATGCTCGAAATCGAGAACCCAGAACTGGCACAGGAGCGCATGAAGGAACTTTACGAGAAAAAAGGCTATCCAAAAGATTGGATAGACAAGCGAATCCGTGGAATTGCCATCCGCCAAAACCTCACCGACGAATGGAAGAAACGTGGTATCACCATCACCGAAGAACGGGACTACGCCATTCTGACCGCTGAAATTTCAAAGGCTACCTTCGGCATGACTTCTTCAGAATACAAGGAATTCAAAGGCTTGACAAAGAAAAATCAGAACCTGCGCGACCACATGTACGACCTCGAACTGATTTTCACTATGCTTGGCGAGCGTGTAACCACTGAGATTTCACAAAAGGAAGAACCAGAAACATTTGATGAGAGCAAGAAAATTGCCAAGCGCGGCGGCAATGTGGCCGGTGTGGCAAGAAAAGAAACCGAGAAGGAATTGGGCAGAAGCGTCTCGACTCCAATGAATTATCTACCTGACAAGAACATCTTGGAATTAGACTCAAATGATTAAGCGCACCCTCTGCTTCAGCAATCCCGCCTACCTGTCGCTCAAGAACGACCAGTTGGTTATCAGGCTTCCGCAAGTCGAGAAAAACCACGACCTGCCTGACAGCTTCAAGTCGGATGCGGTGAAGACCGTTCCGATTGAGGACATAGGCGTGGTTGTTCTCGACAACAAGCAGATAACTGTTACCCAAGGACTAATGGAGGCGCTGTTGGATAACAACTGTGCTGTGATAACCTGCGACAGTAGCCATCTGCCCGTCGGCTTGCTGCTGCCGTTGAGCGGCAACACTGTGCAGAACGAGCGTTTCCGCAGTCAACTGGACTCCTCGCTGCCTCTTAAAAAGCAGTTGTGGCAACAGACAGTGCAGACCAAAATTCGCAATCAGGCCGCAGTGCTTCGGAAATACAGGGGAGCGGAGGTGGGCAACATGCTGAAGTGGGCAAAAGAGGTGCGCAGCGGCGACCCCGACAACCTTGAAGCGCGCGCAGCCTCATACTACTGGAAACAAATGTTCCCCGATGTCGAGAATTTTGTGCGCGACAGGGAAGGGCCTTCACCGAACAACCTGCTCAACTACGGCTACGCGATACTGCGGGCAGTCATCGCCCGCTCGCTGGTCGCTTCCGGACTGCTGCCCACACTCGGCATCCACCACCACAACCGTTACAACGCTTATTGTCTCGCCGACGATATTATGGAGCCCTACAGACCGTACGTTGACGAAATCGTGATAAACTACACAGGCCAAAACGGATACCCGGATGAACTCACTACAGAAGAGAAAAAAGTGTTGCTGGGAATTCCAGTCTTGGATATTGTGATTAACGGGAAAAGGAGTCCGCTGATGATAGCATCCACAACCACCACTGCGTCTTTGGCGAGGTGCTTTAATGGAGAAAGTCGCAAAATAGTATATCCGGAGATATGAATAATGAACGTTTTAGCGAGTACAGAATCATGTGGGTTTTAGTTTTCTTTGATTTGCCGACGGAAACAAAAAAAGAGCGTAAGGCATACGCCGATTTTCGAAAGAAAATAATGAAAGATGGATTCACAATGTTTCAGTTTTCCATCTATATGCGTCATTGTGCCAGTCGTGAGAATGCTGAAGTGCACATCAAGAGGGTGAAGTCCATTCTGCCCGAATATGGCGATATAGGCATATTGTGTATTACAGACAAGCAGTTCGGCGAAATTGAGGTGTTTCACTCGCAGAAACCAGCGAAGGTGGAACAGCCGTGCCAGCAATTGGAACTGTTCTGATAAGTTTTCACTTTGGAACGTCGGTTTTTGACCGTAGGGCAACCGGGACTGTTAGATTACTATTAAACGCTCCATCCACAAAGCCGTTTAGTCTCTAACGGACTGGAACCGCAATCCTATGGTCAACCTTACCTGTGCGTTGGTATCAAATGATATACTTTATTTCCTTGAATCCGTAACACTTTACCTTTTTATCAAGGCAGTTTTCTACCAAAAGCCTTCCAAATTCGTCAACTCCCCTGATTAAGCCTGAAAAACTCTTTCCTTCAGAAGCAAACGTCTGCTTTTCGTTCAAACGATAGATTTCTTTCAGATAAGTGTTTTTCAAGACTTCCTCGTTTCCGGATTCCAATAATGGCAATCTTCTTTCAATTGTGTCAAGATGCTCGCGAATTAAAGCCTCGACATTATAGTTTGTTCTCATTTCCAAAAATAAAGAGGTCGGGTTCGGTATCTCTTCAGGGAAACTCTCCTCGTTTATGTTTATTCCGATTCCGGCCACAGTTGAATCGATGATGTTCTTCCTGACCGAGTGTTCTATGAGTATGCCGGCAATCTTCCTGTCGCGCACGTAGATGTCGTTTGGCCATTTGATTTTTACTTCAGGAAGGAATCGCGCTATGAAGTCGCGCGAGGCCACCGAGAAGAACATGTTGAACAGGAACTGTCTGGAAGCTTCAAGTCCGGTCTCGAAATAAATGCTGAGGAGTATGTTCTTTCTTTCGGAGCTGAACCATGAGTTCTGTCCCGCGCCTCTTCCCGCCGTCTGGTATCCGGCTGCCAGCGCCCACGGGGAGGGAACGCTTCCCGCCGTGTGGCGCATTCTGCCAGCCATCTCCTTGAGAAGCCTGTTTGTCGACCCCGTCCTGTCTACTATGTCAAGTCGCATGAAAAATCTGCAAATAATTTGTGATTCATTATTTCTGTGATACTGCAAAAATAGTATTTTTGCGGGTTAATTTTTAAAATTGTATGAAAAACAGAAAAATCGCTTTCATGCTTGTGGCCGCGCTGTTTTCCGTGTCGGTCTCATTCTTTACGTCATGCAAGGACGAATCAGGCAAGTTCGTTGAGCAATACTACACCAACCAGGAGAAGGACAGGGCGGTGAGAGCCTGCCTGAAGCAGTCGTCCGACTCGGCGTTGAGCCGCCTGTTCAAGTATGACGGGTTCTACGGCGCAGATGGATACAGGATAGATTTCACACCTATACAGAGCACCGTGTTCGACACGCTCTCGAAATACGGCAAGGGCTATATGTGCGACTCGCTCGTGCTGCTAACCAACAGGATGGCCGAAAGCTGCGCAGCACAGATTTCCCCCTATATAAAGAAGGCGATCGACACCCTCGACATTGTTGACCCCGGAAAGCTTCTCAATGGCGCCGACAACGCGATCACGAGGTACTTCATGATGTGCGAGTCTTCATATCTGAAGTCGGCGTTCCAGTCGCCCGTGTCGATAAGGTTGAACGTGATGGGCGTGAACGCGCTATGGAGCAGGATGTACGGTGAGTACATAAAGTATTCGCCAGCGCCGCTGAACTTCGACTTCCGCAATTATGTTGTCGAGAAGATGCTCGACAATGTCCTCGTGGAGATGGAAATGGAGGAGCGCCTCATCCGCACCGACTCCACCCATCTGAACGACGACCTTGTTATTTTCAAGAGATAATATAAGAATGAAAAAATACAATCACTATGAAAGACATTTTTGAAAGAATTTACGAGAGCAACGGCGGTCCATTGGGACAGTATCAGAAATATGCCGACGGTTATTTCCAGTTCCCCCAGCTTGAGGGCGAGATCGGCCCGCACATGCGGTTCAACGGCAAGGAGGTTCTCAACTGGAGCCTTAACAACTATCTCGGATTGGCTAACCTCCCTGAGGTGCGCGAGGCCGACGCCAAAGGAGCGGCGGAGTTCGGCATGGCCGCCCCGATGGGCGCGAGGATGATGTCGGGCGACACCAAGTACCACAGGCAGCTCGAGAAAGACCTCGCCGAATTTGTGGGCAAGCCCGCCGGCTATCTGGTGAACTTCGGCTACCAGGCCATGATTTCCATCATCGACGTGCTCACAACCCACCGCGACGTGATCGTTTACGACTCAGAGTCGCACGCCTGCATCCTCGACGGAATGCGCCTCAGCCCGGCAAAGCGCAAGGTGTTCCAGCACAACGATATGGAGAGCCTGCGCAAGATGCTCGGCATAGCCACGAAGATTGCCGAGGAGCAGGGCGGCGGCATCCTTGTGATCACCGAGGGTGTGTTCGGCATGGCCGGCGACCTCGGCGACCTCAAGGGCATCTGCGACCTCAAGAAGGAGTTCAACTTCCGTCTCCTCATCGACGACGCCCACGGCTTCGGCACCATGGGGCCGCGCGGCGAAGGCACAGCAGCGCATTTCAACGTCGTTGACGGCGTGGATGTGTATTTTGCGACCTTTGCCAAAAGCATGGCCGGGATAGGAGCCTTCGTGGCCTCCGAACAGGAAATCGTGGACCACCTGCGCTTCAACATGCGCTCCCAGATATTCGCGAAATCTCTCCCCATGCCCATGGTAATAGGCGCTATGAAACGCCTTGAAATCATAAAGACCCAACCGGAACACATGCAGAAGCTCTGGCAGATTGCCACCGCGCTTCAGGAAGGCCTGCGCTCCGAGGGCTTCGACCTCGGTCGCACACAGTCGCCGGTAACCCCCGTGCACCTCAGGGGCAACGACAGCAACCTCTCGATAGCCGAAATCACTGGCATAGCGTCGAACCTCGTCGTGGATCTCCGCGAGAACCACGGCATCTTCTGCTCAATTGTGGTATATCCCGTCGTGCCTAAGGACGTGATAATGCTCCGTGTCATCCCCACCGCCGCCCACACCATGGACGACGTGAAGTACACCATCGAGGTCTTCAGGCAGATTAAGACCAAGCTCGAAGCCGGCGAGTACAACAAGCCGATACCGGTGATGAATCTGATTAATAAGGCAAAATAGAGGAAATGTCGAAATACCGTCTCAGATGCACGCAGTGTGGCGAGGTCATCCCCGACTTCGCCGCATGGTTTTCGCAGGACCAGAGCTGCAAATGCGGCTGCAAGCGCGCTGTGGCCGAATATTCTTCCGACTACAACAAGCTCAAGGAACTTATAGAGGTGAAGAACCCTGACAATTTCTATCTCTATTCCGACTTTCTTCCATTCGAGGATTTCAACAATGTGGTCTCTTTCGGCGAAGGTGTCATCCCGATTGAAAACTGGACATATCTCGAAGATTTCGCGAGAGAGAACTATGGCATAGACTGCAAGGTGATGGTGTACCGCAACGACCTCAACGGTGGCACCGGCACGTTCAAGGACGTGGCCGCGTCGCTTGCCGCAACGGTCTTCCGCGAGAACGGGGTTAAGGAGTTCTGCGTGGCCTCCACAGGCAACACTGCGACCGCCTACAGCAGATACCTCGCCCTCGCCGGCATTGATTTCACAGTGTTCGTGCCCAAGTGTGTGAACCAAGACACCGTTGAGGCTATCCTCAGTCACGGGCAGAACGTGATGGTTTGCGACGGCGACTACTCATACGCGAAGAAACGCGCTGCGGCGTTCCACGAGGACAACGGTGTAATGATATCCGCCGGCAATATCGACCCGATACGCGTCGAGGCCAAAAAGACTATGGTCTTCGAATTCCTCCGTCAGCTTGGAAGAGTTCCTGATGTTTACATCCAGGCAGTAAGCGGCGGCACCGGGCCGATTGCTTTGGAGAAAGGGGTGGGGGAAATCAGCGGTGTGTTCCCGGATGTGAAGCTGCCGCGGATGATCCTCGTGCAGCAAGACACCTGCGACCCTATGGTACAAGGATGGGAAAACGCCGTGAATACCGACTTCATGGAAGGCTGGGAAAACAAATACCCTGTGATTGACAACCCTCAGACCATAGTGTCGATACTTTCTACCGGAAACCCTGGAATGTTTCCTGTGGTGGCTCCCATAGTCAGGAAGAGCGGCGGAACTTTCCTTCGCGTTGAGGAGAGCGGGCTCGCCACCGTTGCGAGAACCGCAAAGGAACACCGAGGAGTATATCTCGGACCTGCTTCAGCAGTGTGTCTCTCAGGATTTTACAAGGCCTTAGAAGCTGGCGAGATTCACAATGGGGAGACAGTGCTCGTGAACACCGGCGAAGGTGCCGGCAGGTCTTCCGCCTTCAGGGAGATGATTGACAAGGCCTGATTTTAACAAACCGACAATAACAAACAGATTATGATAAACATAACATTGCCTGACGGCTCAGTAAAACAGGTGGAGAAAGGCTCCACCCCATACCAGGTGGCCCTCTCGATAAGCGAGGGACTGGCTCGAAACGTACTTGTCGCGAAAGTCAACGACAATCTCGTGGAACTTGACAAGCCGATTCTCGAGGATTCATCACTGACACTCTACACTTGGAACGACAGGGAGGGCAAGGACACCTTCTGGCACAGTTCCGCGCATCTCATGGCGGCTGCTATAGAGTCGCTGTACCCCGGGGTGAAGTTCGGCATAGGCCCGCATATAGAGACCGGGTTCTATTACGACATCGACTTCATGGATTACTCGATCTCATCCGACGATTTTCCCAAAATAGAGGAGAAGATGAAGGAGCTGGCGTCGCAAAAGATACAGTTCGTCCGCAGGGAAGTGCCCAAGAGCGAGGCTCTTGAATACTTCGGCAAAAAGGGCGACGAGTACAAAATAGAACTCATAGAAGGACTTGAAGACGGTGAGATTTCGTTCTACGAGAGCGGCCCGTTCACAGACCTGTGCCGTGGTCCACACCTTCACGATACTTCTTCCATCAAGGCTATAAAGCTGCTTAAGACTGCCGGCGCGTACTGGCGCGGCGACGAGAAGCGCAAGCAGCTCACCAGGATATATGCAGTGACCTTCCCCAAGAAGAAGGAACTCGACGAGTATCTCGCCCTCCTCGAGGAGGCGCAGAAACGCGACCACCGCAAACTTGGCAGGGAGATGGAACTGTTTACATTCTCGCAGCGCGTTGGAGCGGGACTGCCGTTGTGGCTCCCGAAAGGCGCCGCGCTCCGCGATCGTCTTGAACAATTTCTTCGCAAAGTGCAGAAAAAATATGGCTATCAGCAGGTGATAACTCCACACATAGGAAATGTGGAACTTTACAAGACATCAGGGCATTACGCCAAATACGGCGCCGACTCGTTCCGTCCCATCACAACCCCGCAGGAGGGCGAGGAGTTCTTCCTCAAGCCTATGAACTGTCCGCATCACTGCGAGATTTACGCTGCGCGCCCGCGCTCATACCGCGAACTGCCACTCCGCCTCGCGGAGTTCGGCACGGTTTACCGCTACGAGCAGAGCGGCGAGTTGCACGGCCTCACAAGAGTGCGCGGTTTCACGCAGGACGACGCCCACTTGTATTGTACTCCGGATCAGATAAAGGAGGAATTCTGCAAGGTGATAGACATCATTCTTTATATCTTCAAGACACTGAAGTTCGAGAACTACAAGGCCCAGGTGTCGCTTAGAGACCCAAACAACAAGGAGAAGTACATAGGTACCGACGATAATTGGGAAAAGGCACAGAGCGCCATCATAGAGGCGGCGGCTGAAAAGGGCCTGAAAACCGTTGAGGTTGAGGGCGAGGCAGCATTCTACGGCCCGAAGCTCGACTTCATGGTTAAGGACGCTATCGGCCGCGAATGGCAGCTCGGCACAGTGCAGGTCGACTACAACCTTCCAGAACGTTTCGGCCTTGAATACACAGACGCCGACGGCCAGAAGAAACGCCCTGTGATGATACACCGCGCCCCCTTCGGCTCGATGGAACGCTTTGTTGCAGTCCTGTTGGAGCATACCGGCGGTAATTTCCCGCTTTGGCTCACATCCGATCAGGTTGTCATTCTTCCGATCAGCGAAAAGTATCTTGAATACGCAAACAAGGTCAAGGCAACTCTTGAAGAGAACGACATCCGCTGCTATATCGACGAACGCAGCGAGAAGACGGGACGCAAGATACGCGATGCCGAGACTGCCAAAGTCCCCTACATGGTTATTGTGGGAGAGAAAGAAGAGGCTGACGGTACCGTCTCTGTTCGCCGCCACGGCAATGTTAACGACGGCTCAATGCCCGTTGCTGATTTTGCAGCCGCAATAAAGGATGCTATAGAGGCTGAATTGCGAAATTAAGCCTAATTATTACATCATCATGTAAAAGATAAAGTGGACGCTGCAAAAGCAACGTCCACTTTTTTATGTCTGTTTGCGGTGAAAAATTTGATTATGCGCGCTTGTTTAAGCAGTCTTCTTTTCCTTCGGTGGAAAAAGAACAGAGAGTATTATGCTGAGGGAAAGTATAGAAACTATCACCACAAGGGAAGTTACAATGCCGATCTCAACGCCTGCCAACGGAAGGAACATCTTAACGCCAATGAAGGTGAGCAGGGCTGAAAGTCCAATGCGCAAGTATGCGAATTTGTCCATGATGCTTTCGAGCATGAAGAACATCGAGCGTAGTCCGAGAATGGCGAATATATTGGAGAAGAACACTATGTGCGGGTCGTGTGTAACGGAGAATATTGCCGGAATGGAGTCGAAGGCGAATATTATGTCGGAGAACTCTATGATAAGGAGCACCACGAAGAGCGGTGTACAAAGCCAGCGACCGTCAATCTTCGTGAAGAAGTCGTGGCCGTGGAACGACGAGGAGCTCAGGTTGTGCTTCGTCATGAACTTCACCACAGGGTGCTTCTCCACGTCGACAGTCTCTTTCTTGTTGCGGTCGAGGAACATCTTTATACCGGAGTATATAAGCACGGCCCCGAACAGGAGCAGCAGCCAGTGGAACCGTTGTATCAGCGCCGAGGCCGCGAAGATGAAAAAGAACCGCAGCACTATGGCTCCGAGGATGCCGTAGAACAGCACGCGGTGGTAATATTGCTTCTCTACCCCGAACGACATGAAAATCATGATCATCACGAAGATGTTGTCGATAGAGAGAGAGAGTTCGATGAGGTAGCCGGTGAGATACTCGAGCGAGAGCTGCTTGTTGTAAGTCTTGAGGTTCTCCTCGAATGAGAGCGACTCATCATATTCAACATGGTGCTCGTACATCTCGTTCTGTGAGATGAGGTGGTCTTTGTCGTGGACGTTCACGACAAGGTCGCCGTGTGTCCTGAGTAGAATGAAGAATCCTAGGGAGAGCAGCACCCATAGAGATGTCCATCCCGCCGATTCCTTGAACGTAACCTCGTGGTCTTTCTTGTGGAAGACACCGAGGTCGAGGAACATGAGTACTGATACGAACACTATGAATATTAGCATGAACAGGTTTTCAGTCATAGCAGTTTTTTTTTCGGCGCGAAAATAAAAAAAAATTGAAAGCGGAACTTAAAATCCGGCGAAGCTGTGGAAAAGTGGAGGGAGCAGCAGGACGAAGCCAAGCAGAATGAGGAAGACGATGAACTTCCACACGAACTTGAACCAGGTGGAGTAGGGGATTCTTGCAACGCCGAGCACTCCGATGAGAACGCCGGAGGTGGGTGTTATCATATTGGTGAAGCCGTCGCCGAACTGGAAGGCCAGAACTGTGAGCTGGCGGGGGATTTCCATAAGGTCTGACCATTCAGTCATCATGGGTATTGTGAGGGCGGCCTTGGCCGACCCTGACGGGATTATCAGGTTTAGGAGGTTCTGTATTGCGTACATCGCCGCGGCGCTGCCCACGCGTCCGGCGCCGTCCATGGCGTTGGCAGTGGCGTGGAGGATGGTGTCGATGATCCTGCCGTCCTCAAGGATCACTATGATGCCCCCGGCAAGCCCCACTATGAGCGCGGCCGACAATATGTCCTTGCAACCGTTGAGGAACTCTTTGAAAATGCGGTCAAAGTCGAGTCCAAACGCGAAGCCCGACACAATGCCCATGGCGAAGAACAGCCCGGCAATCTCCTTCACATACCATCCGTAGCCCAGCACGCCGGTAACTAAGGTGAGAATCGTGAGCAGCAGGATTGTGAGGATAAGATGGTGTACAGACTTCCTTGTGGCGAAGAAGCCGGCAACGACGGCGATTACTGCCAAAACTGGGAATACCACGAGCCTTCTGCTGCCAAGCCCGACCGTGATGTCGGTTACAGGCATTCTGACGGCGAGGTACACGAACACGGCTGACACAGCCGCGAAGGCTATCCATGCTCTCGGTCCTGAGGTTGTCAGAGTCTGCTCGGACTCGTCCGCGGCCACCTTGCCGCGCCAGTAGGAGTCTATGCTGTAGGTTGGCGACTTTTCGGGGTTTTTCTTTACGAGATTCGCGTATATTAGGGTGAAGGCTATGGCTGCGGCTGTGAGGATGCACCAGCACAGAAGCCTGTATCCGATGCCGGAAAATGTGGGCAGTCCGGCCAACCCTTGGGCGATGCCGATGGTGAAAGGGTTGAGCATTGCGCCCGCGAAACCTACGTGCGCGGCAACGTAGCACATCAGAACGCCTGTAACGGAGTCGTAGCCCATGGATATGGCGAGCGGGACAAACACGACAATGAACGCTATGGTCTCTTCACTCATGCCGAAGACGGAGCCGAAGAGACTGAACATCAGCATTATTGCCACTATCAGAATGTTGTTTACGCCTATTCTGCCGAGAATCCTGTTGTGCTCGAGCCGCCGCATGTCGGTGAGAAAGAAGCCTATGCCCTTGTTTATCGCGTCGGTTACGTTCATGATCCAGAACGCACCGCCTATCATCAGTATGAAGACTATTATTGACGACGTGCGTTCAAAACCCTTGAAAAATGAGGTGAACACCTGCCAAGTCTGAGGAGACTGCTCCACCGTATGGTAGGATCCCGGAACAACTATGCTGCGCTCCTGCCCGTCGACTGTTACCGTGGTGCGGTCGAACTCCCCTCCCGGGATCACCCATGTGAGTGCGGCGCATGCAACTATTATGGCGAATACGATGGTGAATGTGCCGGGAATCTTGAATTTGGGTTTCATGTTGTGTGCGGTTTGATTTTTGTCAGTGCGGCCGCGCCTATGATGGCGGCGTCGTTGTCGTCGAGCCTCGAGAGCTCTATTGAAACGCTTCCCTTGTAGATGTACAGAAGGTTTCGCTCAAAATGCCGCTTCAGGGGCTGGAGCAGCGGATCGCCAACTTTTGTGGGGCCTCCCATGAGTATGATTATCTCGGGGTTTGAGAAAGTTACAGCGTTGGCGAGACCTATAGCGAGATATTCGGCGGTCTTGGCGAATGTTTCAACGGCGACGGAATTCCCCTGATTGGCAAGGTCGCCGATTTCCCTGCTGGTTGCGGTGCCGATGTCCAAATTCCCCGGCAACAGACTCGCATTGGTTTCAGCCAGTTCGCGGAATGTCCGGCAGATGCCTCGGGCGGAGGTGTATGTTTCGAGGCAGCCGCGCCGCCCGCAGGTGCATTCCCTTCCTCCCGGGATAAGGGTCATGTGTCCGAGTTCCCCGGCCAGGCAGTCCCTGCCATGCACGAGCCGTCCATCGGCGAAGAACCCGCTTCCCACGCCGGTGCCGAGGGTAACGAGGATGAAGTTGTCGCACTCTTTTGCGCTCCCGTAGATCCGTTCTCCGAGCGCGGCGGCGTCGGCGTCGTTGGATATCACGGTGTCCACACCAAACTTTTCACGCAGAACACGGCAGATTGGAATTTCCTCCTTGATCATGAGGTTCGCGGTCCCGGCCCCTATTGTGCCGGTGAGGTAGTTGGCGTTGGGCGCGCCTATGCCTATACCGTCTATGGTGGCGTTGCGGGCCGCCTCGAGCCTGAGTATTGTCTGCGCGATGTCCTCCACAAACGCGGCGCCATCAGTGTACTCCGCGGTGGGCAGTGTCTCTCTGGCGACAACGTTGCCGCTGCCGTCAACAAGCCCCGTCACGGTGTTGGTGCCACCGATGTCTATTCCTACTGTGAATCTGTCCATAGTTCGTGTTTCGTTGCTCGCCTGAACTGTGTTGACATTGCAATGAATGTGTTATCTGACAGTTACCGAGATGTCTTTTTTCTGCGCCCGCTCCTCTCCGTCGGTCATGTGTTCAGGATGGTACTTGCCGCGTGGTATGTCGGAGAAGATGTACCTGTTGCACTTCCTTGCGGCCACTATGGGCTTTGTGAGCGCGGTGTTCATGGCAGCTGTGGCCAACGATACAAGGCCGCCAACAGCGCTGTTGCTGCTTGAGTTAGGCTGCAGGTCGAGGTATAGGTTGCACGTCCTGTCGAAGAGGATTTCGTTGTCCTTGGTGGACTTTATTATATAGTGCAGTTTTGTCTGTATCCCGAAGCCCTTCTTGGCCCAGTCCTCGATGATGGAGAACACCACTGCGTCGGCGCCGAAGACCTGCGCGAATACGGCGGGGTCGCGGTCGATCAGCAGTTCTGCGTCGTAGGCGCTCTCGGCTTTCAGCATCTCCATAGTCAGGTGAGGAGGGATGACGTAGTAGCCGGCCTCGACGAGAGGGTAGCTGATTGATGTGTAGAGCAGTTCCTTAGCGTCAACGTTTGCGGTGTTGTTGATGGGCGGCATCACCACCATCGTCACTGGCTTTGCCTCGTAGAACGCAGGATACTGGCTCATGCGGGTGAATTCAGGGGCGCACGAGCCGAAAAAAACAGCCGCCGCCGACAAGATAATGGTTATGTGTAATAATTTTTTCATGATGTGGTCTCCTATCTTTCCAGTTTTTTAACAAGCGGGCCGAGGAACTTCGCCGACTCGGGGTATATTTCAATCTCTTTACGCAGCATTGCCAAGCCGAGGTCGTGGAACGACGTGCCGTAGTCGGAGAAACCGAAGACGTTCCTCTGTCTGTTGGTGGCGTGTTCCTCGAAGGCCTTTGCTGTCTCGGGCTGCAGGAGCAGATACCCGTATTCGGCATATATGCCAGGCGGCACCTGTTTCTTCACGCCGCCGGGGTTCTCGACCATGGAGGCGTATATGCACACGAGCTCGCAGACGCTCTGCGGCGACTGCTTCTCATAGTAGTTGTAGGCGCAATGTTCGTATTTCGAAGTCTGGGAATTGTACATTCCTCCCCAATTGTACAGAACTGTGTTCGTGCCGCACGAGGCGAGAAGCAGTGCGGAAATGACCAATGCCGGCAATCTCTTCATAACTTGACGATTTTGGTTTCTGTTGCCGATACGAAGATCTTCTGGGAGTATTTCTGCACGCCGTTGGCGGAGACACTTACGGTGTGTGTGCCTGGTTTCAGGGATATGGTGTTCCTGGCCGTCTTCTTAATGTTGCGGTTTTGTTTGTGTGGAGTCTCCTTCACGGTCTTGCAGTTGTAGGTCTGCCCGTCAACATCCACGGTGATGTCGTACTCGGTGTTCGACACGAATGTGAGGTACGCTTCGTCGGCGTTGCCGCTGGACACGGAGTACGAGCCCACGCCGCATCCGGTGAGCAGTGCGCACACGGCGCATGTTGCAATAATGATAATCCTTTTCATACCTGACTATTTTTCCATTATGTAATAATTCTCAAGTGCTTCTGCCTCGATGTTTCCGCCCTGGTATGTGCAGAACGATATTTCCGTCTCCGGGGTGTCGCCGAACGAGGATGTTACCGTCAGGGTTCCGACGGCGGTTCCGGGCAGCTCTATCTTCACCCCGTTCTGCGGGTTGGTTACAACTTTGCCCTTTTTGTACAGCGTGAACGTCGAGCCAGGCTCGATGCCCTGAGTGTGGCCTCCTGAAATAACGTATGAGCCGTCGTCAACGGAGAGCAGGTAGCCGCGCCACGGTTTGTCCATGCACTTGTTGATGATGTTCTCCACGAGCTGCGACAGGGCTGAGGATATGGCCTTGTCGCTGAGTGTGGCGTCGTAACCGGCCGAGCCGCCTATGCCGAGTGTCTGTTTAGAGGTGGTCTCCGCAAAGCCGGAAGCCTCGTCGGAGTATATTATCAGTCCGGACGACACTTCAACGAGACGTATGCTGACCCCGGCCTCCACGGTCTGGGTCTTCGTCTGCGAGAACACGCGCTGGTCGCCCTCCACCTTGCGCCCGAACTTTGTCACGGAGCCGAGGATGATGTAGTCGGCGCCGATCTTCTGCATCCCGTCGCCCGCCTCGGCAACAAGTTCCTCGAGACCGTCGCGCTCGAGAAGGATGAACTTTCCGCTGGAGGCTAACTTGGCCGACAGGATGTCGAGGGCCTGCTTGCGTATCGGGTCGTTGTCGCGGTCGTAGAAAAGCCCCTTCGCATACTGGGTCTCGTTGGTGAACCGCCCGATTGCCACTTTCCGCTTGAGGGTCTTGTCTGTCTGGGCAAAAACGGAGGAAGTGCCCAGAACCGCCAATGCCATAAGGCATAAGATAACTTTTTTCATATTTGCAGTTTTTGTTCGAACATTTCAAAAAAACAATGTGGCATAAAAATGTCAACACGCCGCAAAGTTACAATTTTTACTTTATTCACGAAAAAAAAAACGATGTTAATGCAAGCCGTTAAAAGAATAAAGTGAAAACAATCAGTTGTTTTGTTATTCTATAGTTTCAACAACAATAAGAGAATGATGCCAACTACGCTTAATACAAGTTGGAATATGACAAGAAACTGTAAAACACCCACTTTTTCCATAATGGCTTCTTTTATTTCGTAATATGTAGAGTCCAATGCCTGAGAGATGTTGTTCGTTTCATTCTCGATTTGTTTTGACAAGGAGTTGAGTTCTTTATAAATGCTTGATTGTTGAATCGACATGGCAGATGTCTTGTCTTTTACGTCTATAAGAATCTTATCTTGAGAGGATTGGGATTTTTTTAATTCCGACATCAGTTTCTCCATGCTTTCTTTCAATGAGCCAACAACTTCGGAAGCGTCAACAAACTCCCGTTTGAGTTTGTCCAAGTCCTCTATCTCGGCGTGCATTTTTTCGACGTGGGTCTTCAGCGAATCCGAATTGGCAGAAGTGTGTTTTTTGAAGTCGGAAGCTGACTTGTTGAGATTTGTCTCAACAGCCTTGGTTATTTTCTCGGATTTGTCTTCCATTGACTTTACGAACTTCGAGCACTCTTCCTTCATACTGTCCAGACCCGATTTGAAATCTGAGAGATTATTGTTTTCTTTTTCAGAAACCGCTTTCAAGAGTTCTCCGACCTGCTTGGCCAAACCGTCCACCTCCTTGACAAAAGTCCCGACTTTTTCTTTCATCTTTGCAGAGGATTTGACAACTGTATCGACTTGCTCTCGCGCTGCATTTATGTTTTGCAAATCTTTTTCTATTTGTATCAAAGCTTGGTTTATCTTTTCGTCCATATTATTCTGTGTATTTGTTGTTTATATTTCTTAATTCTTCTTTGTGTATTTCCAATGCAGCGGCCGATTGTAGCAATGTGCCGTTATCCCTGAAATAGGCTGCAACATATTCGTTTTGGTTGAATTTGTCAAAAATGCCGGACCAAAACTCTTTTGGATTGGTTTGTTTGTAAAACTCCTTCATGCCGTCTATGTACATATTGGCGAGCTCGTCTTCTAAAACTTTATTGTTGTTGGTGCCGAGGAATATATGGCAAAATGAGTAAAGTAGTTTCAATGCGGGATTTTCTCCTGCTTCGATAGATCTGCCACGGAGTAAACGAACAGCACCGAATAAATGTTTTACGTTATTAATTTGATTTGATCCTGGTTCTGATTCTTCATCAATCCACGATGTGTCAACAACTTTAAGATACTTGAACAAGACTTGAATATTGGTGAGCTTGTCTTCTTGCTTAATAACATCGTCGTATAAAGAATACGGTTTGGGGTCTTTGGACGCTGTCTGATAGCCCTCACGAGCATATTTTGAATTGAAATAGTAATAGATAAAATCTTTCAGACCTTCGTTCGCGTCAAGCCATGTGCTGTATTTCGGACTTAACCCTTCCTGACAAAACGCCTCCATATCATATATGGCTTGTAAACGTTTCCTTGCTGTTTTGTCGTATACAAAATCGGTCAAAGAGGTTAGGCATTTGAATATAGCTTCATGTATTGGGTTTTCGAAATCGCTTTTAAGAACCACTTTTTTAGCAGCAGCTACTAGCGCTTTAGCAAGTTCTTCTTTGAAATATCGTTTGTAAAACTCAAATAGTTTTGAATAATAATAATTCTCATCCCCTTGCTTAACAATGATTCGAAATTGCTTTCCACGGTAATCTTGAGTGAAATCATCAATAAGGCCAATACAGCACATTCTGAAGATAGTCTTAGCATAAATCCGCGCTATTGTGTCAGGGTCTTTATCCTGAATTGCTGCTATCAGTTTTTTATGATCACTATTTGCCTTTTGAAGACAAGAAATGATTTTTTGTTCATTTTCACTTGATACACCTTCTCCATATGAAAGATATACAGGTGATTCATTGCCATCATTATTAATAGCATTCAATATTCCTTGTGTATCTATTGCTTTGCCGTTTTGATAAAACGTTATATGGGCAGAATCACATATTTCCCACATGCACCATTTTTCAAAATCCTTGCCTATAAACGAGTCGTTGAAGAAATGTAGTGCAACTCCAGTCCCAACTCCTATGTCATCAAACATGATTATAGCAAGTGCCATTTTTTTGTCACGTCCAGCTCTACCTGCTTCTTGAACGAAACCTTCCAATGAATCAGACTGGTTGACATTTATTGTGAATCGTACATTAGGTTTGTCAATGCCCATCCCAAAGGCTTTTGTTGCTACCATAACAGGAAGCTTGTTATTAATAAAATCAGAGAAGTCCTTTTCTTTGTCATCTACAAAACCATCTTTTTTTTGTTCTATGAATCCTATAAAATCTCCATAATATACAAGCTTATGAATGGTTTCAGATTTGTAATCTGAATTGTCACCACCCGTAAAACGTCCCACTCGACCAATTGTTAAACCTTGTTCTACTGCCGAGGCCAAACCTCTATTTTTTGTATCATACACACCCATCAAACCTTTGGTGTGTGGACAAAACACAATTCCTGCCTGATTAAAAGAAGAATCACTACTATACCAATCATGTGGCATTAAAGTATGTAAATCCATTCCTTTAAGAATCTTGTATTCTTTAGGGTCTTTGTCTTGCTTTAGATCAACTCGCTCTGCAAATTTGTCCTTTATCCTTTGAATATTTTCTGATGCTTGAAGTTCATTGATATAATTATGAACATTGCTTACAATAGACGCAATTTGTTCATTCTTAGGTTCGTAAACAGACCATGGATTGTTTTTGATTGGATTGGCTTGAACATATTCTACTTTGTATTGTAATTCTGGCCTATTAGTATATTCATGTCGAACTATTACATCTGCATCTAAAGGAAATGCTCCATTCCCCGAAAGTTCACGTTCAATGTCCGCCAGCACATCAAAAGAAGCAGTAGCTGTTAAACCAAACAAAGCAATATGATTGTCGTAATCATCATCGTTTTTCTGTTTGGGAAGAACATAATTATACAAGTTTCTTCCCAAATGAAGATATGTGGTTCTGAAATCATGTCCCCACTCTGAAACGCAATGTACCTCGTCAATTACACCGTATGCAAAATAAACGCCAGTATCTATCATGTTTTTTAGTCGTTGGCGGAAATCGTAGATTGCCAATCGTTCGGGTGACAGAAAAACGAATTGCAATAATGATTTCTCCATCAATGACATACGTTGTTCTTTACCAACAGCATCTAATTCTGCGTTTATATATGTACATGTATCTATTCCAGCCCGAATCAATCCATCATATTGGTCTTTCATCAAGGAGCGTAATGGGTCTATCACTAATGTTACTCCTGGTTGCAGCATTGCTGCAATTTGGTAAGTCAGCGATTTACCGCCTCCTGTTGGCAACAAACCTATGACGGATTTGTTTTGCAAT
>CADBQG010000028.1 GCA_902796805.1 uncultured Bacteroidota bacterium | reverse complement strand
GGGGACAGAGGGGGTTTAAGAAACCGTGTCAACCCCGCACAGGCGTGAGACACCCCCTGAATCCCCCTCAAGAGGGGGACTTTCAGGCCATCCCCTTTCAAGGGGGACTTGACAACAAAAAAACTAATGGTGTCTGCTAAAATCCCGTGCTCACGCACGAGGGCATGAAAAAAACAGGGTTGATGTTACGGAATCCCAAGACAGTAAAGAAGAATGGCGAGAGTGTCATCGTGCACCAAGCCTGTATTGTGACATACTCGGATGATGAGAAAAAGTGCATCTTTTTGTTGACCAACAACTTCGACATGCCGTCGAGCCACCGACACAGTTGGAACTTGAATTTCAGGGGGGCAATCAGGATCAGCCATGCTGATTTACAGCTGGTTGCCGCCACTAAAACTTATTTTTCATTCTTTATCGGACAGCAATAGAAAAAAACAACGCCTCTTTTGGGGAGGCGCCGTTTCAATTAAATCAACAACAACAAATTTTATATTAAATCATGACATTTCCGCTTGGTTTTTCACGATGCAAAAATGCGAACATAAATCGTCATGAAATATCCCTTTTTTTTGTGTTTTTTCAAAAAAAGAGTCATAAAAAATGGTGAGGATCCATCATATTCTCAGATGAGGAGGGTAGTGGCTTTTCAAGTTTTGAGAAGATGTGTCGGGTGTTTGCGGAATTTTGTGTAAATTTGCGGCCTGATAAAATTGGAAGACATGACAATACCAGATTCCTCTTATTTTCCTTTCATCTCTGAAAGAAGGCAGCTTGGTGAAGTTGCCGAGGTAATCAGAGGGAGAATGTTCGAATATGTGCGAGGAAGCGGCCTGCAGTCGCTCGTTCTCGGCATATCCGGCGGCATCGACAGCGCACTGTGCGCCGCGCTGTTGCGCCCAGTGTGCGACAAAGCCGGCATACCGCTTATCGGGCGTTCCATAACCATTGAGACTAACAAGGATGACGAGATATGTCGCTCAATGCTCGTGGGCAAGGCTTTCTGCCACGATTTCCGGCACATCGACATTACAAAGACTTTCCTCGAGAACAAGAAACTGCTCGTGGACTTCGATGACACTATGCTCTCAAAGCTGCGGCAGGGCAACATGAAGGCCCGCATGAGGATGATGGTGCTCTATGACCTCGCGCAACTTAACCGAGGCATGGTTATCTCCACCGACAACTACTCCGAATACCTCACCGGATTCTGGACACTCCACGGCGACGTAGGCGACTACGCCCCGGTGCAGCATCTCTGGAAGACTGAAATCTACGCACTGTCGAAACTTTTGCTCGAAGAGGAGACCGACGAGCAGCGCGCCGCCCTCCAGTCGTGCATCGACGCGACACCGGTTGACGGTCTCGGCATCAGCTCGTGCGACTGTGAGCAGCTCGGCGTAGAAAACTACTTCGAGGCCGACAGGATCTTCGCGGCGTTTTTCCAGGGCGACGAAACCCTCAGGGAGCATGTGCTGATTAAACGCTACTTCTCATCGGAGTACAAGCGCAACAACCCGGCGTGCTTCACCCGTGCAGAACTTCTCGGCAAATGACAACCATGGCAGAGGGCAGTATCCGAATGTTGGTCGACGCCGGCGCCACAAAGTCACATTTTGTGTTGCTGAAAGAACGCGGCGTGCTTTCCGAGTTCGCCCTTCCCGGCCTGAACGCCAACTATTCAGGCAACGAAGAGGTCATGGCGGTGTTCTCTGACGCTGTGGCGAAGATCCCGAAAGGAGAGAGCGTGGACAGAATAGACTATTACGGTGCAGGCTGTGCAACACCCCGGAACGCCGCGAGGATTGCCGAACTCATCTGCCTGTTCTTCCCTGTGGCCGAGATTCACGTCAACTCAGACCTCATTGCCGCATGCCGCGCTCTTTCAGGCTGCGAAAGCTCCATAGTATGCATCCTCGGAACAGGCTCTACATCATGCCTATACGACGGCAGCACAATGGTGAAAAGGGCGCCCTCGTTGGGGTTCATGCTTGGCGACGAGGCCAGCGGAACCTGTCTCGGCAAGCTGTTCGTCAAAGAATACCTTTCCGGCACTCTTTCAGTCAGCGCAAGGGATTTCTTCGAGAAAGAAACGGGTCTGACTGAGGAGACTGTTCTCGTAAAACTTTATCAGGAACCGCATCCTAACAGGTTTCTCTCCTCCTTGGCGCCTCTTGTGAAAGAACTTGAAAACGAGAAATGTGTATCAAAAATATTGTCCGTAGCCTTCGACGAATTCTTCAAGGTTCACAGACGCTATTATCCGAAATCATCCAATATGGAGTGGAACTTCACCGGGTCGATAGCTGAAAACTTCAAGCAGCATCTTCTTGAAGCTGCCGAGGAAAACAACTGCAAGATAGGGAGGATAGTGCCGGCGCCGATGCCGCTCCTCATCAAGTTTCACAACAATAATCCAGGTTTGTAATGAAAGAGATTGTCATAGAAAGCGAGTCAGGCCTCACGATGGTGGCCGAGTCCATTATCGAAAAACATTCTGCCGAGCGTGTATTCGGCTTCTTCGGTGAGATGGGCTCCGGGAAAACAACCCTGATAAAGGAGATCTGCAGGCAGTTGGGCGTTCATGACGACATGACTTCGCCCACGTTCTCTATAGTCAATGAGTACTTCAGGGAGAACGGAGAGCCCGTGTATCACTTCGACTTCTATCGTATCGACAGCCCTGACGACGCACTGCGCATAGGCTTCCCCGACTATATCGCCAGCGGGTGCTACTGCTTCATGGAATGGACGGAGAATGTGCTGCCCCTGTTAGGCGACGACTTCGTACCTGTTAAAATAGAACAGACAGGCGAGACTTCGCGAAAATTCACCTTTTAGACCGACTATGGAACTTGACGACTTCTCACTTGAACCCCTTGAGAAAGAGTTGTTGGTTGATTCTGTCGAGACCAACGCTTCAGTCTCGCTTGTGCGTTCCGACAATTCGTATTCCGGATTCGTACCGCTCACGCCGTCAGCTGTAAAAACACTCACCGACCAGGGCGTGAAGGTTTTTGTAGAGTTCGGGTTCCCGGCCGGCAGTCCATACGCCGACGCCGAATATGCTGAGGCCGGTGCAGAGTTTGTGGAGAAGTTCGCCGACCTGGCAATACTCGGCAAGGTCATAGTCAAGTACAACGGTTTCACCAAGGAGCAGGTAATGACAATTCCTAAGGACAAGGTTGTCTTCACTGTCATGAGGCCTGAAAATCTTTCGGTTGGGTACGTAGATGTCTTGAATAGCAGAAACATTACCTCCTTTTCAGCTGAGCTGATAAAAGGTGAACGCGGAGAAGCGGTGTTGGGAAAAATAGGGGAGGAGTCGCTGTCGCCTATCGGGCATTGTGTGGCGTTGTCGTCCTTCCTTCTGCCGTTGGTCGAGACCCTGCTTTTCACACCCACTATAGCATACGCGATACAACGCAACCCGCTGATAACCCAAGGTGTTTACACGCACCTCGGATGGCTGTGCTCACGGGAGATTGCCGACGAACTCGGCATCCGCTGGCGCGACCTCCTGTCATTGTGCTGGGATCTGAATTAGGGAGGAGTGGGGAGACTATGTCTCCTGCGTGCCGTTTTCCTGTGCCTGTGCCTTGCCGCGCCTCCTGCCGGATCTTGCGTTTTCTTCGTGTTTCGGCATTTCCACATGCCTTACATAGATGTCTTGTTGCGGGAACGGTATTTCAATATGGTTCTTGTTAAGTGTATTGTATATAACTTCTTTGATTTTGGCTGTGAATCCGGCCTTCTCCTCAACAAGGACCCAGCATGTTACGAAGAGGTCCACGCTGCTCTCGCCGAAGTCGTTGAAAACAACGGAGAACCCCTGTTTCGTGTCCATCACCAGCTTTCCGGCCGCATTCTTTACAGGCAGGGTCTCGAGTTCCTTTATCAGCATGTGGCGTACTTTCTCAATGTTCACACCATAGGCAACGCCAACAGGAATCTTCACGAACACATAGCCGTGGTTTCTGGTGAGGTTCTTGAATGTGTTCCTGAAGAGAGTGGCGTTCTGGAAGGCTATGACGCTGCCGTCGAGTGTCGCGAGCTGGGTGCTCTGGTAGTTTATGCTCTCAACCTTCCCAAGCACCCCGTCGCACTCTATGTAGTCGCCGGTGCGCAGCCTTCCGGCCATCAGCGAGATGCCGTATATGAAGTTCTCGAGGAGGTCTTTCATCGCAAAGCCGAGACCGGTGGCCAGACCCGCCATCACAATGGATATTCCGCTGCTCGAGACCTTGAGAATCATCATTGATGTTACAAGGTACATGCCCCACACAAGTATCGAAATCACGTTGTTTACAAGCGTGGAGTTGCCTTGTACGCGAACGTCCCTCTTCTTGCGGCGTCTCCTGAACATCCTATAGAACGACCTTAAGGCGTAGTTCAGGTAGCGGAAGACGAAGAACAGCTCAAGCACAAGGCACATCTTGAACAGGGATAGTTCTATGATTCCAGGTTTGTTGAGGAACACATACACGAACACTTTCCTGCATACTGAGGTCATCTCGAAGATTTTGGCGGCGTAGTATATGCTGGCGGGCACCGAGAGAATTGCGAGTACAGGCAGCAGCGCCTTGAACAGGAAGTCGTAAAACCAGGTCTTGGATATGTACTCGCCTTTCGCCATCTCGGCCTGGATCTTCTTGTAGTATTTTTTTGTCTCGGCACTGGTGGCCAGGCTCACACCCTTCTCTTTGGCAATCTTGCGTGTCAGTTGCTTCCCCTCGTACACCTTCGCGAGGTCGTAGAAGCATGTGAGTGTCTGTATCGCCGCCAGTTGTATCGCCCACCATATCATGATTTCCACGGCGAGAAGCACAAAGCCCATCCACGCCGCAACGCACGACACGATCATGGTAATAAGCGATATTACAGTGTACACCATGTCGCTGTCGGGCAGTTTTGCCAGTCGCCGCCTTGTTACAAGGAACTGCCATATTGTGAAGAACAGGAGGATGGGCGGGTAGATGAGGTTCACGAGGTTGTTGGGGATGAGAATTATGCGGAAGACTATCACGATGAACGCCATCAGTATGAATGGGGTGTAGGAGCGCACGCCGGCCCTGATCTGCCTCTCGTCGAGCCTTATCAGCAGCGACACGAGTATGACCTCCGCCAGCCAGGCGAAGAAGGTCATGAGGTTTATAGCCATGAGCACGAAGTTCTGCTTCACGAAAAACCTCGCCACAGTTATCGAGATTGCGAACAGTGCGATGCCGATGGCTATTGTGGTGAACAGCAGTTTGTTGTTCTCGTTGAAATGAGCGCGCCACTTGCTGGGGAGCAGCCAGCGCATTATGACATAACTCAGCAGACTGGCCAGCACAATGTAGGTCAACATGAAGATACTGATGCCGAAGATAACGGGGCCGCGCCATTCAGAAACCCTGTCGAACGGACGGTACTTCTCGTC
Organism: uncultured Bacteroidota bacterium; assembly: GCA_902796805.1. Classification (GTDB taxonomy): domain Bacteria; phylum Bacteroidota; class Bacteroidia; order Bacteroidales; family WCHB1-69; genus F23-D06. The sequence goes on along the minus strand of CADBQG010000028.1, from coordinate 118,113 downwards.
GATGTCCCTTCTTGCCGCATTGTAGTGCAGCCCGAACCTCTTGAGTGTCTTGAAGTAGTTGCCGCTGCCGTTCTTGAAAATGTTCTTCTGTATTGCGTCGTATTTTGCGAGAGCGTAGTTGTTCAGTTTCTCCAGCCGCTTGCTTACACGCTCGTAGTGCTCCTGGTCGAGTTCCACACGCTCGAGTATTATTATGTAGTTGTCGCGGAGGGCCGTGGCGTACTCCACGCACGCCTCGCGGTCCTCCAGGGCCTGCTTGTCGAGGATGTACAGGTTCTTGGCCGCGGTGTCGAGCACCACTTTGGGGAGCATCTGCCTTATGGAGTCCGGCATCTTGGAGAGCTCGCCGTTGGGAAGGATTCGCGGCGGCAGGTTTTGAAGCGTGGTTATCAGCTCGTTGTATCTCTCTATCTCCGACGAGATCCTCTCCTTCATCTTGTTGTACGGCGCATGTCGCCGGCTGAGTGCATGGTACTGCTCCGTGGCCGCCTGGCACGCGTACGCTACATCGAAGGTGAAGTCGCTGTTCTGCGAGTATAGCATGAGCGCTATTTGGTTGCTGTTCTGAAGCATTTGCACAAGTATGCTGTGCTGCTCGCTGTTGCGCCTCTCGAAACGGTCCATCATCGACTTCTGCTCGTTGTAGGCGAGTTCAAGCTCCGACCTCAGCACGCCCAAAGTCTGCGCAAGGTTTTTCTCTTTCAGCACGGCCTGCGCCTGGAATACAGTCAGGACGCACAGCGCAACAAATACGACGGTTCTTTTCATATTGCAGTTCTCTTCAGGGGAAATAAATCCTAAGATTATTTTTTTATGTACGGATTATTATGTGGTTTTATGAAAATCAGGCAGAAGTAATGAAATTGGAGATGCCGGGTGTTTATTTCTTCAGGAGTTTTCTCGTGAAGACACCGCCTTCGGTATGTGTACGGAGAAGATACAAGCCTGCGGGAAGCCCAGTGATGTCGACAGAGGTCTTCGCGGAGCGCGGCGCCAGCGTGAGTATAGTCCTGCCGTCGGCGGACATGATTTCGATCAAGTCGACTGGCACGCCGCTGAATACAGACACCGTGTTCGTCGCAGGATTCGGATATACCTGGAGAGTGTTGTCGAAGTCATGAATCCCTACGTGACTGGCTGTGTAATCAAGCGAGAATCCGTCGGCAGTGCCCGCCTCGTCGCTCTCCATGATGATGGTCATGCGGCTTGCCTCCAGCACGAAAGTGGTGTCCTCCAAATGACCGGTCAGTGAGAGCATCCTGTTGTTCTCGTTGACGGTGTTCTTGTAGAAGTGCAGGAAGTCGTGGCCTTCCTCAAGGTCGAGGTAGTTTATGTGGAAGATTATCGCATTGTAGCCGGAGAGCATGAGACGGTACTTGCAGAGTGAGAAGTTGTTGTACTGCGCCTCGCCGCTGCCGTCGTCGATGCTGCCCGTCGGAGAGTTGAACATGGGCATCCCGCTGCAAAACACCTCTTCGTTTGTTATGTACTGCATCCTGAAACCGAAGCTCTCGAACGCAGTGTCGCTTGTGAATCTCACGATCACCTCGTCGGTCTCAAGTTCGATTTCAAAGTTGTCGTTCTCTGCGGTGAAGAAAAGCTGTGTCTGGCTGTTGCTTGGATCGAAGACACTGATTGTGTCTCCAAGCCCAAGGCTGTAGTCGGCTTTCAGTGTTATCGACCGTATGTTCTGAGACGATGGCTTGATGTGCCAGGAATAGTCCATGCAGGGTCTGTAGTTGCTTCCGGTCGGACTTCCGTCGGTGAAGGTTCCCTGCAGGGCGGTAAGCGTGGTGCTTCCAGTCGTGGGCTGCGGGGTAGGGTACACGTAATTCACGGTGTCGGGCCGCGCGTTTACAATCAACTCCTGCGACAAGTTGAAGTTTGAACCTCCCACATACAGCGAGTTTGTGTAGAAATACCCATCCATATATCCGCCCCAGCCGAAGTTGAAGTGGAAATAATAGTTGCTGTCAACCATCTTGTATCCGTCGCAGATGAACCCGTGCCCGTTTATGTTGGGAACGCTCCATCCGGCGTAGTACATCGGTGTGCCTCCGTGCAGATGGCTCACGATGACGCTGTCCCAGTCGAGGTCTGTGGAGTCGCGGTATAGATAATCGGTCTCGGGCGAGAACTTGAAATATGTCCGTAGCACCTTCGCCGCGCTGTGGTTGTACATTCCCGAGCCGTTGGGGCCGTACACCATGTCGACGCCCACGCCGCAATGGTATATCAGTTTTGAAATCTCTGTGTTTATGGCAGAGGGCTTGTCGCACATCGCGTTGTAGTCGTAGGTCGTCTCGCCGTAGTTTGCCGACTGTTCGCCATACTGGTCGTGGGTGTAGGAGTACTGTCCCGTCCCGGTTTCAGGGAATCTGAAGTGGTACAAGAGCTGTCCGAGGGCTGTTGCAACGCATCCGGTTACCGCCCTCCCGTTGGGCCCTGCGGGGTCTTTAGGGCAATAGTAGTTGTAGAACTCGCCTTGGTCCCACTGCGACAGCATTAGCGGTTCAACCTCGGAATCGTTCCTGAACGGTCTGCCGTCAAGCAGCTCTTGCCACGCGGCCTGCCATCCATCGTCGTAAAGTCCTTTCTTCCGAGCATGGTCGATCTGTGCCATGTAACTGTTCATCCACATGTTGAATGGCGCCACTGTGTCGCTGTCGCTGTAGGTCATGCCGTCAACGTAGGCCAGTACAGGCACTGCGCTTTTGTCGCCGGAGATTACCACGAAGGCGTTTTCTGCGTTGAATATGTAGAGCAGCGTGTTGTCTTCGCCGCCGTATGCCTTGGCGCACCGCGCGTACGACTTTCCCTGGCTGATGAAAAACGCCTTTGCCACGGTGGAGGCCTCGTTCATGGAGACGTTCTGGCAGAATGCTGTGGCTATTGAAGCCGTTAAGATCGATAGTAGCAGCGTTGTATTTTTCATTGTCTTGCGATTGCTGTGTGAAATGCTATGCGAGACTCCATTCGGCACCGTCCTTGGTGTCCTTCACCACTATGCCGGCGGCGTTGAGTTCGTCGCGTATCTTGTCCGACATACCCCAGTTTTTCTCCATCTTGGCTGTCTTCCGGATGTCGAGAATCAGATCCATTGCCTTGCCGAGCGCGTCGTGCTCGCGGGTGTTGCCCTGCGCGAACTCACTCTTTATGCCCAATATGTCGAAGAAGAAGGTGCGAAAGGTTGTCTTGAGCAGGTCTATGTCTTGGGCTGTCAGCGTGGCGTGACCATCTTTCACGGAGTTTATAATGCGCACGGCATCGAAGAGCTCGGCTATTACTTTCGGCGTGTTGAAGTCGTCGTTCATGGCCTCGTAGCAGCGTTCGCGGAAGGCTTCCACATTTTCAGAAGAGGTGGAACTTTCCTTGAGGTTGTCTAAGTGGCGCTCGGCGTCATATAGTTTTTCAAGTCCTTTTTCAGCAGACTGAAGGGCTTCATTGCTGAAATCCACGGTGCCGCGGTAAGAGGCCTGAAGCACGAAGTAGCGTATCACCATCGGTGAGTAGGCCTTCTCTAGTTTTGTGTGGCTGCCAGTGAAGAACTCGTTGAGAGTTATGAAGTTGCCGAGCGACTTTCCCATCTTCTGGCCCTCTATAGTTATCATGTTGTTGTGCATCCAATAGCGCACCGAACTCTTGCCGTTGGCCACGGTGCTCTGGCAAACCTCCGACTCGTGGTGCGGGAACAGCAGATCCATGCCTCCGCCGTGAATGTCGAATTGTTCGCCTAAGTATTTGGTGCTCATGGCGGTGCACTCGATGTGCCACCCGGGGAATCCCTCGCCCCATGGCGAGTTCCAGCGCATGATGTGCTCGGGTGAAGCCTTTTTCCAGAGTGCGAAGTCGGCCGGATTGCGCTTTTCGCTCTGTCCGTCGAGCTCGCGGGTGTTGGAGATGAGTTCCGAAAGCACACGGCCGGAAAGTTTGCCGTATCCGAAATCCTTGTCGAACTTTTCCACATCGAAGTACACTGAACCTTCCGAAACATAGGCGTAGCCTTTGTCGAGAATGCGCTGCACCATCTCTATTTGCTCGATTATATGCCCGGAGGCGCGCGGCTCAATCGACGGCCCTTTCACATTCAGGGCGTCCATGGCCTTATGGTAGCTGTCCATGTAGTACTGGGCCACCTCCATGGGTTCAAGTTGCTCGAGGCGCGCCTTCTTTGCAATCTTGTCTTCTCCCTCGTCGGCATCGTGCTCAAGGTGTCCCACATCTGTGATGTTGCGCACGTAGCGCACTTTGTAGCCAATGTGTGTCAGGTAGCGGAACACCACGTCGAAAGTTACTGCCGGACGCGCGTGCCCGAGGTGTGGTTCTCCATAAACGGTCGGGCCGCACACGTAAAGCCCAATGTGGTCGGGCACTATTGGTTGCAGCAATTCCTTTCTCTTCGACATAGTGTTGAATATAAGCACTTTGCCTTTGTTGTCGGTAGGTTGTATCATAATGTTGCCTGTTTTAATTCAAAATATAATCTGCAAAGATAGTTTTTTTTTGGATAGGCAATCTTCCCAAAAAAAAGAGACAGGACACAGGCCCTGTCTCTACTATAATCTTTTCTGTGAAATGTTATTTCTGGTAGAACCTGCCTCTGTTGTCGAGCACCTTCATCTTCGATGTGAGGTAGTTCATCAGTGTGCCCTCGTTGCGCTCGCGCCCGATGAGTGCGTTCTGCAGATAGCTCTTCTGGAGCATTATGTTGTCGTTGCCCTGAGCCGGACGGTTCTCGATGACGTTCACCACGTAGGCGAAGTTGTTGCCTGCAACTGCGGCGGGCTTGTTGGCCGGCAGGTTGAAGATCTCGCCGATGGCCTTGCCCTCAACGCCGCGGTTCATGTAGTAGTCGCCGGCGAAGCTGAGCACAACACTGTCGGAGACAGACACACCGTATTTCGACGCAACACTCTGCAGGTTGCCCGACTTGAGGTCGTTGTTAAGCTGCTCTGCAACCTTTTCAACCTTTGCCTGTCGCTCGAGGATGGTCTTGATTTCATCCTTCACGTCCTTGTATTTCTGCACGCCCTGTTCCCTGACCTTGGCAACAGAGGCTACAGCGAAGAACATCCTGTTCACGTTGAAGACGTCGGAAACGTCGTCTTTCTTCACGTCGTCGCTGAAGGACCAGCTCACGATGTCGCGGCATGACGGAAGTTGTCCGATGTTGGCAGCCATGGAAGGCACGCGCTCGCCATTGACAACCTGTATGCCCTCTTTCTGCGCTTTCGACACAAGTTCCTCGTTGTTTGTAACTGATGCGGCAAACTGAGTGGCCTGCGCGCGGAGACTCTTCACAGTGGCGTCAGAAGCGGTGATGTCACGGTCGTAAAGCACAAACTGGCGTTTCTCTATAGGCGTGGTGCGTGTAAGTGCCTGGAAAACTATGTAGCCGTTGGGTGCCTTGTACACGTAAACGCCGCCGTTGGGAGTGTTGAGAAGGCTGTTGTAGAGCTCTGGCATCGTGCCGCGCTCAGGAATCCAGAATGTGGTGTCGCCACGGTCGCGGCCGTAAAGATAACTCGGCTGGAGCGCGAATATTGTGCTTTGTCCAGAGGTGATGACCTGGCGAAGGCTGTCGGCTAACAGACGCGCTTCCTTCTTTGAGTAAGGAGCCTCCTTGTACTGAGCGGTCTTGAATGGCAGTTCAATGGTGGCCACAAGCACTGAGTCGGGACGGAAAGCTCCGCCGAACACCTTGCCGTAGTACCACTTCACGTTCTCGTATGCGAAAGGTGCTATGAAGCTTCCTACAGGTGTCTTGAAAATCATGCTGTCGAGCTCCGCGATGTTGATGTCCGACTCCTTGTAGTAGGTGCTGTCAACAAAACCAACACCCTTTGCGGTTGCAAATTCGAGGAGCGACATCTGCTGGAAACGCCCGAATTCGGCGTTCACGCTATCCTCTATCTCCTTGAGGTCGGCTGCAGTCGGGTTAATCGGGAATATCGCAACGTTGAGGTCGCGAAGGTTCTCGTTGATGTCGAACATCTCAGACTTGTGTGCCTTGTAGAAATCCTTCATTTGGCTTTCCGATACGTCGGCCTTGATGTTCTGGAATGCGGAGAGTTCGGGATTGACTGTCATGAGCGATGCCAGCACCATGGTGTTGTCCTTGCCGAGTTTCTTTGCCAAGTTGTCAGAGAAGTTCACGGAGTTCTGAGCCAGGGCAAAGTATTTCTGCGACTTCTCGGCGCTGACGGCGAAGCGAACCAATGCCTGGTAGGCGTTGTATATGTCCCTCGCGCCGTCCTGGTTTGCGTACGACTCGATGTTGGAGATTATGCCCATAGCATTTTCGGGGCCGTAGAGCTGCGCGAGCGCGTTGGCGAACTGCGCGATGAATTGGTTGGGTTGGTTTGTGCTGAGCGAGGCGCTCATGTTCTCCTTGAAGTCCTCAACCATTTGGTTGTCGTAAGCCATGCCCAGCTTGCTGAGTTGCTCGTCGATGGTCTGGTCCTGGAGCAGCTGCTGCCAGGTCATCTCGTGGATCTGGTAAGTCTCGTTGTCTTCAAACGAACTCTTGTTCTGCAGGAGCTTCATGAGGGCGGTGTTCTCCTCATATTGTTTGCTGTAGACCTGGTCCAGTTTCCTGTTGCCTATCTTGGCCATTGTGTTCTTGCTGGAGAAAGTCCTGGTGACATTGGAAAGGTCGCCGAGTATGAAGGTCAGGAGAGCCAGACCGATTATCACCAATAAAAGCACGCCGTGCTTGCGTATTGAGCCTATTGCTGCCATAGATTATTTGATTTTTTAGTTACTTTTTGTTCAAAATTACAGTGTTCAAAAAAAACGCGCAAAAGTAGCATTTTTTTCTCTAATTGGCAACTGTGTTCATAATTTTACTTGCCGTTGTACATTATATTTGTCAATAGTTAGATTAAAACAATTTTTGTTGTATGTGTAATTGGTTAAAAAACAGTATTTTATATGGAATATGATGATGGTGTATGTTATGTGTTTTGTGCTGATTTTGTTATTGACATATCAGATTTTTTATATTTGCATTCTTAAACTATAAAATCGTTACAATTATGAAAAAAAAAGTCTATTAAGACAGTATTATTGGTGGCAAGTGTGCTGTTTCTGATAGCATGCGAGCGCGAGGTCATATATCTCGAGAACAGGAAACCGGTGAGGGAGGTGGAGAACAGGTTCATAGGCACGTGGGTGCGTTGCGGAGAAGCTCCCTACACCGACGGGGTCTGCTACCCAGATCCTTCGACTGTTACATTCAACGACACTCTGAGATTCACAGAGGACAGCCTTGTGATATCCACGGCCAGTGAACAATATAAGAAGAACCTTTATGAATACAACAACAGGTGCGTGATCACTTACATAAAATCATACGATGAGCCCAACATCGCCCCTCTGTTGGAATACTATGGCGGGGATTTCTTTGCGCCTATAAACATGACCACATTTATGTATTCTTTTATATCCGACACGTTGCTTAACATACATTTAGGTCGCCATTCCATTTACGGAATCCACGAATCACGCGCCAAGTGCTTGTGCTATAAAAAGATTGAGTGAATCATTTACAACGGTATCATCTGTATTTGTATGAGTTTGTGCGAAAATGACGGGTGTTTTCTATAGTGCAATTTAAAAACATCGGATATACTTTTCAAATTCATGCAAAAGCGTTTTTTTTTTTTTGGGGGGGGGGGACGTGTCCATAAAACAAAAAAAGTCCGCGGCAGGAAGTTGCCCGCGGACTTTTGAAATACTGTGTCAAAATTATGTTAGTCTCCTAACGTGGCCACCATCACGGCTTTGATAGTGTGCATACGGTTCTCGGCCTCGTCGAAGACTATCGAGTTCTCCGACTCGAATACATCTTCTGTAACCTCTATGCCGTCAAGGCCGAACTGCTTGTTGACGTCGCGGCCTACCTCTGTCTCGAGGTTGTGGTATGCAGGGAGGCAGTGCATGAACTTGCATTTCGGGTTGCCGGTGAGCGCCATGGTCTCCTTGTTCACTTGGTAGGGCTTGAGGAGTTTGATACGCTCTTTCCAAACCTCAACGGGTTCTCCCATCGAAACCCACACGTCGGTGTAAAGGAAGTCGCAGCCCTTGACGCCTTTCTTGACGTCGTCGGTTACGGTAACCTTCGCGCCGGTCTCCTTGGCTATCTCCTGGCATTTTTTGATAAGGGCCTTGTCGGGCTGGAGGGCCTTGGGGGCAACGATTCTCACGTCCATGCCCATCTTGGCGCCGCCAACCATCAGCGAGTTGCCCATGTTGAAGCGGGCGTCGCCGAGATATGCGTATGTAACCTGGTTGAGAGGCTTGTCAACATGCTCGCTCATCGTGAGGAAGTCGGCGAGGATCTGTGTCGGGTGGAACTCGTTGGTGAGGCCGTTCCATACCGGTACGCCGGCATATTCAGCGAGTTCCTCAACAGTTGCCTGCTTGAATCCGCGGTATTCGATTCCGTCGTACATGCGTCCCAGTACACGCGCGGTGTCCTTCATCGATTCCTTGACGCCAATCTGCGAGCCCGACGGGCCGAGGTATGTAACATGCGCTCCCTGGTCGTGGGCGGCCACCTCGAAGGCGCAGCGTGTGCGCGTTGATGTCTTCTCGAAGATGAGGGCTATGTTCTTGCCCTTGAGCCTCGGCTGCTCGGTGCCTGCATACTTTGCGCGCTTGAGGTCGCGGGCAAGGTCGAGCATGAACTGGATTTCCGCCGGCGTGAAGTCCAGCAGTTTCAAAAAGCTTCTGTTTCTTAAATTGAATGCCATAAAACTAATGTGTTTAATGAGTGATTTTGGTTTTAACTGCAAAATGCGGCGGCAAATATACAAAATTAATGTTATGGTTTAGCGGCGGATTCATCATGGCGGCGCGATTCATTGCGCCGGCCTCTTTGTGAATTAGAAATCAGGATTTAAAGCCTTTCGCTTTGTGAATCACATACCACGACATTAGACGTAAAAAAGTAAAGGCGACCGTTCCGGCCGCCTTTACTTTTCAATATGTTACGCAAGACAAATTATTTTTTGCGTCTTTTCGGTTTGAGGTTGTGCTTTGCAACGAAATCGTCCAAAACTTCCTTCAAAGTAGGTGTTCCAATCTCCTGGAGCTCGTAACCAACCTTCACAACGGGTTGTTTGATCTTTATGAAGCGCGGGAGGTCGATAGGAGTGCCGATTACAACCGCGTCGCAAGGGGTCTTCGCGATGGTCTTCTCGAGATCCTTCATCTGCTCTTCGCCGTAGCCCATTGCAGGAAGCAGTGTGCCGATGTTAGGATAGATCTCGAATGTTTCAGAAAGCTTGCCTACAGTGTAAGGCCTTGGGTCGATAAGCTCGGCTGCGCCGTGTTTCATTGCTGCAACAGTACCGGCACCGATCTTCATTTCGCCGTGTGTCAATGTAGGGCCGTCTTCAACAACTAGAACCTTCTTTCCCTTGATGAGCTCCGGCTTGTCAACTGTGAGAGTTGAAGCGGCGTCAATCAACATTGCGTTAGGATTGATCTTGCGGAGGTTCTCTCTGACTTTGTTGATGTTTTCAAGAGAAGCCGAGTCGATCTTGTTGATGACGATAACGTCTGCCATGCGAGCCACAACTTCACCAGGATAGTAGCTTACCTCTGCGCCTGGACGCAACGGGTCGGCAACGCCGATGGTGAGGTCTGGCTGGTAGAACGGGAAGTCGTTGTTACCACCGTCCCAGAGCACGATGTCGCAACCGTCCGGATCCTGCTCGGCAGCGCGGAGGATAGCCTCGTAGTCAACGCCGGCGTAGATCACGTTGCGCTTTGTAACAACATGCGGTTCGTACTCTTCCATCTCCTCGATGGTGCAGTTGTGCTTCTTCAGGTCGGCAACTTCTGCAAAACGCTGAACCTTCTGCTTGTTCAAATCCGGATCGTAAGGCATGGGGTGGCGTACTGCAACAACCCTGAATCCCATCTCCACGAGATATTCGATGATTCTGCGTGAGGTCTGCGACTTGCCGCAGCCTGTGCGTGTTGCGCCCACTGCGATAACGGGCTTCTTGGATTTCACCATAGTGTCCTTCGGACCCATGAGCCAGAAATTGGCGCCGGCAGCGTTCACGATGGCGCTAACGCCCATGACGTATGCGTATGGCTTGTCGCTGTATGCGAAAACGCAGTCGTCAACGTCGAATTCCTTGATGAGCTCGGTCAACTTTGACTCCGGATAGATCTTGATGCCCTTCGGGTACAAATCCTCGCCGGCGAGTTCCTTCGGGTACATGCGGTCGTCGATGCCAGGGATCTGCTCCGCTGTGAAAGCCACTACGTTGTAGTTCTTGTTGTGACGGAAAAAGGTGTTGAAATTGTGGAAGTCTCTTCCAGCTGCACCAATGATAATCACATTTCTAACTTTTTTTCTCATAAAATTTAATTTTAAGTTGTAAAAAGAATAGTGTTCAATTTTTTGGCAGCGCAAAAGTAATAAAAAATCATTATGAAAAGCACAGTCCTGATTTTTTCTTTATTTTTTGCAAAAAAAAACCGCGATTGTCATGCGATGGCTGACCGCTGTTTCGACGGATGTGACCGCAGCGGCCGGACTTACGATAAAATCTGTACATTTGCGCCGGATTTCAATAAGCATTATGCCGATACAAAAAGCCAAAAACAACAGGACACTCTCTGTGTATGACAACGAGGTTCCCGGTCTTCGCGAAAAAATAACAAGGCGTGAGTCTCTCTCCGATGTAAGTGAGTTCAACGACCTGCTCATTAACGCCGATTTGTTCGAGATAGTGGACATGATCCCCGATGAAGTCGCCGACCTTGTCATAGCAGACCCTCCCTACAATCTCACCAAAGACTTCAACGGCATGACCTTCCGGGCGCGTTCCGAAAATGAGTATGAAGACTACCTGCGCACCTGGCTCCGCAAAGTGTGCCGGAAATTGAAGCCCGACGGCAGCATGTACCTGTGCGGCGACTGGAAATGCTCGTCCTCCATTCAACGCGTGATGGGTGAGGAAGTTGCAATTCTCAACCGCATCACTTGGCAGCGCGAAAAAGGGCGCGGTGCAAAATCAAACTGGAAAAATTCCATGGAAGACGTTTGGTTCGGGGTTAAAGATCCGGGAAACTACCATTTCAACGTGGACGCAGTGAAAATCAGGCGCCGTGTCGTTGCACCCTATAGGGTTGGCGGAAGACCGAAGGATTGGGAAGAGACCGGGGAGGGGAATTTCAGAGACACCTGTCCGTCGAACTTCTGGGACGACATAAGCGTTCCTTTCTGGTCGATGCCCGAGAACACCGGCCATCCGACGCAGAAGCCGGAGAAACTTTATGCCAAGTTAATCCTCGCCTCTACCAAGGAGGGCGGTTTGGTGTTCGACCCGTTCATGGGGAGCGGAACGGCGCCTGTGGTGGCCAGGAAGTTGGGAAGGCGCTTCATAGGTGTGGAGGTCAGCGAGGAATATTGCCTATGGGCGGCCAAGCGCCTTGTGAACGCCGACCGCGCCCCTTCCATCCAGGGCTATTCCGACGGGGTTTTCTGGGAGCGTAACACGCTTGCCTTGCAGAAAAAAAAGCAAAGCCAAAACCGCTAATGAGTACTATGTTTCATTACAATTCGGCGCGATTAATCGCGCCGCTCCTGTCATCTTCCGTCGGCAAAGACACTGTCAAATCGCGGCATTTTATTCCCCCAAAAAGCCCGTTTGGGGGAATAAAATGAGTATCTTTGCAGTTGCATTAAGATTCTGATGTGTATGAAGCGACTTGACACAATGGTATCGATCTCTCTGAACGCCCTGTTTTGCGCCGCCCTGCTGTGGTTCTTCTCGCGCAACTCGTTCCTCCGTCTGTATTTGGGCAGCGTTGGCAAAGAGTTGCTCTCATGCCTGATGTTGCTGACCATACTGTATGCCAACTATCTCGTACTATACCCGAAACTGTATCATAAACACACATGGTTGTATTGGTTCATACTTGTCTCTGCCTGTCTTGTGGAGGGGTGCGTTGAGTTGGCTGCAGGCTACACGTTCATTTCAAAATGCCAGGCCGCGCGAATCAATGACATCGGTGCGTTCAAGTATTTTGCCAAGTTTTTGCTTTTGATATTCAGCCGAAATCTTGCCTTCAACTTCTTCCCATATATGATGGGCGAAAGGAAGCAGATGCGGCAGTTGTTGGAGGCTGAGGTGAAAGTGGTGTATAAATATTCAGGAATGATAGACGTGAGCGACGATGAAAACAACTGCTGCCATATACCCGTTGACGACATATTCTATTGTAAAAAGTTTGGGAACGAGACGGAGTTCCATACTGTTGATGGTGTCAAATACACGCGTTACTGCACTATCAGATATTTGTTGCAGTTCCTTGACAACAAGGATTTTGTCCGCATATCCTCATCCATCATGGTTCCGTTTCGGCAGATTGCTTCGTGCGATGGGGAGACCGTGGTCATGAAGGACGCGCCTTGGACGGAAACCCCAATCACTTTCCAAATCGATGCCAAAAGATGCCCTCAGGCGGCAGATGACATTGAAGAGTATCTGTGTGCTGAAATGGAAAACAACGACGAAGAGCAGCAGGACGGCGGTGAGGAAAAGGTGAAGAGGGATCCGTCAATCCCGTCGAAAGAGCGACTTGAAACTGTGCTGAGATACATCAGGGAGCATCCGGGCTGCCGTTCCACCGAAATCGTTGCCCACGCGCCATATCCGAAAACCACGATGGAGCGCTGCCTTGCCACCTTGAAAAAGCAGGGACTTATAGAATACGCGGGCAGCAAAAAGACCGGCGGCTACAAGGCGGTTGACATCCCACCGGAGGAAACTCCAGTTGAGGGCACTCGGCACGAGGATGAGCTTTCGTTGGAATTGACCGAGGATGAAGCAATGATTCAAGAATAATTTCTACAGCTTATGAAAAGATATTTTGTATTTATCACTGCCGTCCTGTTATTTGCGGCGTGCCAAGAAAACGAGAAAAAACTATGTGAGCGAGCTGCCGAACTCTGCAAGTACATTCCCGACCACGAGCTGTCGGAGGAGTCAAAGGACTACATGACGGCCGATTTCTATGCCGTATTGGACACCATGTTCAACATGCTGCCCGACTTCGAGGCCATGGATCACGAATGGCTCCACTATTTCGTTACAGGCAATGGCGGAACCATAGCGGACTTCGAGGTTACAGGCGTTGAGAAGACCGATGCAAGCCATGCTGTGGCCACTGTCAAGGTGCGGCAGAAATGGGAGGATGGCTCCTTTGACGAGAACTCTGACGTGGAGGAGCACAAACTCTTCATGGAGAATGTTGACGGGAAATGGCTCATCTCCGACTTCGACGGACACAAGGCCGACTGTGTCCGGCACATAGCCATAAACAAAAAGGAGCAGGCCGTGCGGCAGGCCATAAACGACTATTTAGTCAGCGAGATCGGCGAACATTACCTTAAAGGCGAACTCTGCGTTCCCTCGATGATTGCAGTGCACGAAGAGGAAGGGCTGTTTATGGGCGACTTCTGGGTATTCTGGTACGACCAGGCGGGCGACACGCTCAAATGCGTGTCGGGCGGCAACCACGCGGGCGTGATGACCTTGCGTGGCGAAAACGGCGGCTATAAGGTTGAATCGTTCGAGCAGACAGTTGACGGGGCGGGCAACGTGGCAAGCGCAAAGCGTATCTTCGGCGAGTACTTCGACATCTACCAGAACATCCATTCCAACGAGAATGTCCGCGAGGCGGTGCGCAAGGAGCAACTGCGCGAATATGTGAAGCAGAACGGGCTCAGTGCAAAATATTACCAGGACTACGGCTGGCCGGCCGTCGCCATTGATGAATAGCGGGCGCGGATGCAGTCCGCGAACAACGATTTATTTTGTACCTTTGCGGCCGTTTCGGATTATGGTTTCGTCGAACGCGATAAGATACGCCGCGCAACACCTTCTCAACGTTGCCTTTCCGTCGTGCAGCGACCCGCATTTTGAGGTTTCGCCGCATGACGGGTGCGCCGTTGTGAAATTCGGCGACGTCGTCTTTCGCATCCCTCTCTTCAACGATGGGCAGTGGGACTCGTTCTTGTCCGGCACCGCCGATGTAGCACATGTCAGGAACTTTGACAATTCAGGCAAGATACCTTTATTCTTCGCGACCGGCGACGACTTCCACAGCGGTTTGTCGGACAATGAGATAACTGTCTCTTCCGATATTCTCACACCTTCTTTTGCGCTGCTCTCATGCTTTGAGGAACGGGTTTCCGCACATTTCGACAGCCACGGGCGCTCCATGTACGATTTTAGTTTGGCCAGCAAGTACGGGATCATTGACATGCCGCTCGTCGACGAGTATGCCATGCTCTTGCGGAAGGCGGTCCGGGAACTCTTTCCCGGGAAGTTTAACGTCTCGCCAAGACGTCCAAGAACAGTGCTCACCCACGACATCGACATTCTTGAGCGCTTCCGCAGTTTCCCCCAGGCCATGCGCTCCATATTGGGACGCGACATGCTTTTGAACCGCTCTTTGAAAGACACCGTTGAGTCGTTCAGGAACTACAGGGATTGGAGAAAAAGTCGTTTCAACGACCCGTACGTGAAGCAAATCCTCGACTTCATCGACATGTCGGAAAAAAACAATGTTGAGCAGCATCTCTTCTTCAAGGCGCAGAAATCCGGCGAAAGCGACACCACGTATGATATTTTCGGCGACTTCACCGAGAAAGTTGTTCAAGAAGTATGCAGCCGGGGCGGCGATGTTGGCATTCACGGAAGTTATGCCAGCGCCGTCGACCCGCAACTTCTTGCTGAAGAGAAGTCTCGACTTGAAAAAGTTGCGGGACGGAAAGTTTCCCGCTCGAGGCAGCACTACCTCCGCGCCAGATTCTCCGTGGAGCCGAACTCCGTTGAGGTATGGGAGGAGGCAGGCATAAGCGACGACTATTCGGTTGGTTTTGCCGAGCGCTGCGGCTTCAAGTGCGGCACCTGCCACCCGTTCCCGTTCTACAATGTTGCCGAGGACCGTCCTTCTTCCGTTATCGAGCACCCTCTTGTTTTGATGGACGGCACCCTGTTCGACTATATGAAGCTCGGCGTGCAGGATTCTGTGGCCATTGCGAAGGCCTTGAAAATGAAGGCCTATTCTGTGGAAGGTGATTTCACGGTTCTGTGGCACAACCATACCACCACACGAAACTACCGCGAACTTTATGAGACAGTATTTTTAAACTTGCTTGTATAAATCACGACATGAAGATTCTACATATATTCTCCTGCAATGCTGAATGGGAGGCTTTCCGCAGAATTTCAGGTTATCTTCCGGCAACAATGGAACATTCAACCCTGGACATTGCCGGAGAGATTTCCATGGCCGAAAAACCCGACATTGTACATGCTCATTCCTGGTTCGGCTCCGGCTCGGCAGCCGAGGCCCTTTCTGAAAAATTCAACATACCATATATTGTCTCAGTTGCGCATAATGACATAAAAAAATACAGGAACACAGTGTTTTTCAAGAAGAAGGCAGTGTGTTCGGCACTTCTGCAAGCCTCGAAGGTTGTTTTCACCAACAATTTCGACCACGATTCCCTTGCCGTGAATCTCAATTCAGAACTCGCCGACAATGTTTTCGACCATAGCGTTGTTCTTCTCGAGCCGGCAGGGGACTACTGGACCGCCAACTTAAGGATGCACCCGCCCACGGCTTTGGTCAACATAAGGCTTCTGTATGTGGGTGAGATTGGCGAGGACAGCAGGCTCTCGACAATACTCGACGCCATGACCATTCTCAGAAAGAGGAACTACAATGTGACGCTTACTGCCGTGGAAACCATACGTGCCGAATCCTCTTTCAGAAGCAAGATGAAGACCACGGCCTCAAAGCGCGACGACTTCGAGTTTGTGGAATTGCCGCAAGGCGATATCATGACCGACGGGCGGCTTATGAGTTTCTACCGAGCCAACGACATATCCGTTCTTCTGAACACAGAGACAGACACGATAAGGCATTTCGCCGAATCGGCAACCCAGGGACTGCCCGTGATACATGCCGTTGAGAGTCCGTTTTCAGGGATTTTCTCGGAGAAGATGACGGATTTTCCCGTAAATCCTAACAGTCCTTCGAAGCTGGCGGCCAGAATACTTCATATCGGCGACAATTTCGCCACTGTTGAGCAGCACCTCTCAAATCTTAGTCCATTCATTATGTTCAATCCTGTGGAGACCGCCCGCAAGTATGAGCACATGTACGACAACGTTCTTATAAAACATTCGGCGCTATGACACTTAAGGAACTTGGCAGACAATGTTACCAAGCCGAGGCTGAGACAATATCTGAAAAATTCGCGGAAGGCAAGTGCGACGTGCTTTCATTGTCGGGAGTGAAGGGTTCGTCGTTGTCGTTCATTGCGTCGGAAGTTTTGTCGAAAACAGATAACGCGCACCTTTTCATCTTCAGGGACAGTGAGGAGGCCGCCTATTTCTCACACGACTTGGAGGTGCTTTTAGATGATTTGGAGAAGCCTCTTTCGGTGAAGAGAGTCCAATATTTCCCGTCGTCATTCAAGAAGAGCGGCGGATTCAAGGAAAAAGACCCGTCGAATGTGAAGCTGAGGGCGGAGGTGCTGCACAAGTTGCGCGAAACCGCAGGACAGTCGCCCGTGATTGTCGCCTATCCCGAGGCCGTGTCGGAAAAAATCGCAAACATAAAGTTCATCGAAAGGAAGTCTTGCGCAGTGAGTGTGGGTGAGGAAATACCGACCGATGATTTTCTCAACAGGCTTTACGACTTGGAGTATCTCCCGGAGGACTTCGTGTACGAGCCTGGACAGTTCGCGTGGCGCGGCAGCATCTTCGACGTGTTCTCGTTCTCGGAGGAATATCCCTACAGAATAGAATTCGAGGGCGATACTATTGTTTCAGCAAGATACTTCAATCCCGAGACACAACTTTCGGTGAAGGAACTGGAAACCGTGTACATAATGGCGCCCATAACCACGTCAGACGCCGGGTCTGAACAGGTCTCGCTTTTTTCAATGCTCCCCGAAGACACGGTCATCTGGCAGATGCACTCGCAGAACATCGAGGCTTCGATTGGCGCCTTTTACAAGGAGTTTGCAGAAAAGAACCCAGATACGGAATCTCATTTATTGATTACCAAGAAAGACTATCAGAGAGAAACCGCCAGATTCAAGCGCATTTTTGTGAACTCCGGCGATTTTGCAGGCTCCGGCTTCAGTGTCAACTTCGACATGACTGTGCAGAGCGACTTCAACAAGAGTTTCGACTACATGTTTTTGGAGTGGATTGACAACGTAGAGCACGGAGTGCGGAATTTCTTCGTCTCGGAAACCCAGTCGCAGCTCGACCGTCTTTTCAAGGTGATGCTCGACATACTCGACAAATACAACCGCCACAACGGCACGCGCTACTCTATTAACCAACTTTATGTTCCGGTGTGCGATTCCCTGCACGAGGGTTTCAGCGACATGAATCACGAAGTTGCAGTCTATACCGACCACCAGTTCTGGAACAAGTACCAGCGCATAGTGCTTCACGATCGTTATAGGAAAAGCGAGGCGCTCACGTTGCGCGAGATATACGACCTCCAGCCCGGCGACTATGTCACGCACATCGACCACGGTGTGGGTGTTTACCGAGGATTGGAGAAGAAGCAGATGGGCGACGGCATACAGGAGGTCATAAAAATCGACTACAAGGACGGTGATGTAGTATATCTGAGCATACATTCCCTGCACAAAATAAGCAAGTATGTAGGTAAGGACGGCACTCCGCCCACCATACACAGGCTCAGCTCCGGGAGTTGGGACAAACTCAAGGAGCGCACCAAGAAGAAGGTGAAGGAACTCGCCATCGACCTTATTAGGCTCTATTCGGAGCGTAAGGCGAAGAAAGGTTTCGCGTTCTCGCCCGACAGCTATCTGCAGTCGGCGCTGGAGTCGTCGTTCATCTACGAGGACACTCCAGACCAGGTGAAGACCTTGGCTGACGTTAAAAAGGACATGGAGAGCGAGCATCCCATGGATCGCCTTGTGTGCGGCGACGTGGGCTTCGGCAAGACTGAAATCGCCATCAGGGCCGCGTTCAAGGCGGTGTGCGACAGCAAGCAGGTGGCTGTGCTCGTGCCGACTACAGTACTTTCAATGCAGCATTTCAACACCTTCAGCGAGCGCTTGGCCAACATGCCATGCAGAATCGCATATATAAACCGTTTCAAGAGCAACAAGGAGATAAAAGAGACCTTGAAAAACGTGAAAGAGGGGAATATCGACATTCTTATAGGGACTCACAGGATTTTGAGCAAAGACGTGTCGTTCAAGGATTTGGGCTTGTTAGTGATTGACGAGGAGCAGAAGTTCGGCGTTGCCGCAAAAGAGAAAATCAGGGAGATGAAGACAAATGTTGACACGCTGACAATGTCGGCCACGCCGATACCACGCACGCTCCAGTTCTCGCTAATCGGCGCACGCGACATTTCGGTGATTACCACCCCGCCACCGAACAGACAGCCGATTGAGACCCAGGTGCTTGTTTTCGATGAAGATGTGCTTCGCAACGCAATACAGTCTGAGATTGACAGGGGAGGACAGGTTTTCGTAGTGCACAACAAGATACAGAACATCAAGGAGTTGGCCGGACTTATCCAGCGGCTGGTGCCGAAAGCGCGCGTCATTGTAGGACACGGCCAGATGGAAGGCGACCAGCTCGAGAAGGTTATGTCGCAATTCATGAACCACGAATACGATGTGCTTGTCTCCACCACCATCGTTGAGTCTGGTCTTGACATTGTGAACGCCAACACCATGATAATCAACGACGCGCAGAACTTCGCATTGAACGTCCTTCATCAGTTGCGGGGCAGGGTGGGGCGCAACAACCAGAAGGCATACTGTTACCTTTTCATACGGCCGTGGGACACGCTCAACGACCAGGCGCGGCGCCGTCTGAAGGCCATTGAGCAGTTCTCTGACATCGGCAGCGGGATACACATCGCGATGCGCGACCTTGACATACGCGGCGCCGGCGACATACTCGGCGCCGACCAGAGCGGATTCATCAACGAGATGGGCTACGAGATGTACCAGAAAATCCTCAACGAGGCCATACAGGAGATGCGCGACTCGGGCGACAGCGCGCTCAACGACCTCCAGATGGCCGACAACAGCGCCTTGATACGCCGTGTGTGCGCCATCGAGACCGACGTGCAGGCCCTCTTCCCAACAACATACATCTTCAACGTCACCGAGAGGATGAATCTCTACAAGGAACTAGAATCAATTCAGGACGAGGCCCGACTCGATGATTTCAGGAAGAAACTCACCGACATATTCGGGCCGCTGCCGAAGGAGAGCGAAGAACTTATGATGACAATGCCGCTACGGTGGCTCGCCTCCGATCTTCATTTCGACAAGATAATACTGAAGAAACGTGTCTTCAACGGATATTTCCTTGGAAATCCGAAGTCGCCGTTCTTCCAGTCCGACAGGTTCGGTAAATTCCTGCAGTTCATGCAGATGAACCATCCCGTGGTGCAACTCAAAGAGTCGAACGGCAAACTGATATGCTCAATACACAATGTGCCGACCATAAAATCTGCCATACATTGGCTCAACAAGATGAAAAACTTCTGCATGAATGATGGAGATTGACAAGAAGACCAAGGATTTCATAAAAGAACACTGCAATGATGACGTGGCGCAATTAGCGTTGAAGTTTGGCCGGCATCCTGATGTTGACATTCGGTTTGCCATAACTCAAATCAAAGGAATGCAGAAAGCAAGGGTCAAGTTGCCCGAATTGCCCGAGTATGACGACATTGTTTATCCACCGGGTCTCTCGATGGAGCAGTGCTCGTCGTCGGCCACGGCGCGCTACAAGGCCTCGCTCGTCTCCGGAGAGAGCTTCGCCGACCTTACCGGCGGTTTCGGAGTCGACACAATGGCGTTCGCGAGGACTTTCAAGACCGGCGCCTATGTGGAGCCCAACAGGGAACTCTGCGACATTTTTGAAAACAACAGCGCAGTGCTCGGATGTGACAACGTAAAAGTTGTATGTTCCACGATGGAAGACTATCTCCCTGAGATGCCCTGTGTTGACATGATTTATGCAGACCCATCGCGCAGAGACAAGAACGGGAAAAGAGTGGTGGAACTGAACGACCTTTCGCCTAATATTCTCTCTCATAAAGATCAACTGCTCTCAAAATGCAAGACTCTTGTCATCAAGCTTTCTCCAATGCTCGACATAACCCTTCTCAAAAGGCAGCTGCCCGAGATGCGGGAACTCCATATTGTTGCAGTAAACAACGAGTGCAAGGAGCTCGTGTGCGTAATACACGAAGGCGACGAAACCTCCGGCTATTCAATAACCGCCGTGAACATAAAGGATGGGGGAATTGAAGTTCTTTCTGGAAGTCCGGAGCAGGAGCGCCAGTTAACCCCCGCTTTCGCTGATAAGCCTTGCGAATGGCTCTATGAACCCAATGCGGCCGTCATGAAATCAGGACTCTACAATACGCTTTGCCACCAATTTGACGTCAAGAAACTCGCCCCGAACACAAACCTTTTCACCAGCATTGGCGCGATTGATCGCTTTCCCGGAAGGAGGTTCAAGGTTTTAGAGGTTTTGCGTTATCGTCCAAAAGAAAACTGCAAGGAGCTTGAATCTTTTCAGTGCGCGAGTGTGGCTGTCAGGAATTTCCCGGTCGCTGCCGAAGAACTGAGGAAATCCCTGAAAATCAAGGACGGGAACGACCGTTACATCTTCGGAACAACGCTGCTTAGCGGCGAAAAGGTTCTTGTTGTCTGTAATCGGGAATAACACTGCAGCAAATCGATATGTCCTCGCTGATAAAACTATCGGATCATTTTGGATACGGACGGCTGCTCAGGTTCGCCGCACCGTCTGTTCTGATGATGATTTTCACCTCGATATACAGCGTTGTTGACGGTGTGTTTGTGTCGAATTTTGTCGGAAAGGCCTCCTTTGCGGCAGTCAACCTTGTTTTTCCTTATCTGATGTTCCTTTCAGTTGTCGGGTTCATGTTGGGGACCGGTGGCAGCGCCCTTGTGGCCAAGTTCCTTGGCGAAGGGAAGAGCGAGAAGGCCAAGGGTGTCTTCACAATGCTTGTTTTGTGCGGGTTCGTCTCTGGATGCGTGTTCTCGGCGGTCGGGTTTTTCACTGTCGGGCCGGTTGCCGAGATTCTGGGAGCTGATGGGGAACTCCTCGACGATTGCGTGCTGTACGGCCGCATTCTCCTGGTGTCGCTGCCGTTCTTCACCTTGCAGAACATCTTCCAGCCATTCATGGTTACTGCCGAGCGGCCACAGCTCGGACTTATAGTGACAGTCTTTGCCGGTGTCATGAACATATTCTTCGACTACCTCCTTATTGTTCGTCTCGGCATGGGGATTGAAGGTGCAGGATGGGCCACTGTTGCTGCGGAGACAACCGGCGGGCTGATTCCGGCTGTCTATTTCATGCTCCCCAACAAGTCGAGGCTGAGGTTCTCCATTCCGCTACACGATTGGCGTTCGCTCCTTAAGTCGCTGTTCAACGGTTTGAGCGAGTTCTTCTCCAGCGTCTCTGGAACCATCGTGTCGATGTGCTTCAACTACCAGCTCATGCGCTTCCTCGGTGAAGACGGCATTGCCGCATACGGTGTGATAATGTATGTGCAGTTCATCTTTTTCGCAGTTTTCTTAGGCTTTTCAATCGGAACGTCGCCGATAATCAGTTTCAACTACGGGTCGGGCAACGACGAGGAACTCAGGAATGTTTTCCACAAATGTCTTAAGATCATAGCCTTAATGGGAATCGTCATTTCGGGCATGATGGAGGTGTTCGCAGCCCCTCTCACAAAGCTCTTTGTAGGTTACGACGCCGAGCTGCACAGGCTTACTGCCAAGGCGTTCAGAATCTACGGTTTGTCGTATCTGCTCGTAGGCTTCAACTTCTACTTCTCGGCTTTTTTCACCGCGCTGAACAACGGACTGTTGTCGGCAGTTATCTCCACGTCGAGGGCGCTGATTTTCGAGACTACAGCCGTGTTTCTCCTCCCGGTTCTGTTCGGGGTTGACGGCATCTGGTTTTCTGTCCTCTGCGCGGAGGTCGCGACCTTGCTTCTTTCGGCTCTCCTTCTCGATAAATACAAGGAAAAATACAAATATGCGAGATGAGAGTTGAAAATAACAGGACTTTTAATATATTTGCAGAAATTTTTTTCTATGGAAAACACCAAGTTTGTTATTACAGTAAACCGAGAGTTCGGGTCTGGAGGAAGGGAGATTGCCATTAGACTTGGCGAACTGCTTGGAGTAAAGGTTTACGACAAGTCGATAGTGGCCTCCCTCACCGAACAATACAATCTGTCGAATGACGAGATTGAACGCATAAAGGCCAAGAAGGTGAACTGGTGGAGCGAGTTCTGCAGGTTCTATAGCCAGCACGCCAGCGTTGCTGCCTACACGGGCGGCAGACAATTGACAGCCATCAACCGTGAGATTTCATCAATGGAACTCTACGAGGCCGAGTCGAAGATCCTGCGCGAGCTCGCCGAAAAGGAGTCTTGTATCATCGTGGGAAGGACAGGGTTCCACATTTTCAAGGATAATCCAAACGCCATCAGGATTTTTTTGATAGCCGATTACGATTCAAGGCTCAAGAGAATAATGGAAAAGCATGGCCTTGACGAAGAGGCTGCAAGGAAGGAGATTGAGGAATACGACAACTCTCGCGAGAATTTCACGAAAGCCTTCGCCAAGACTTCGAGGTACGACGCGCGCAACTACGACTGCGTGCTTAAAGTGTCACCCTTCACTACTGAGCAGATCGCTCAGTTTATGGCACACAACATCAGGCTTAAATACCCTCAATGACGACCCTTTAGCGCAAGTCGAAAGTCTCCTCGCTTTCCCAGTATGCCCTTATAGCTATCTGATTTGGGAATATGTAAGTTTTCTCCGGCTGCCGCTTTGTCTGGTAGTCGCCGGCATCCCACCGTCCGTTCCCGTTCTCGTCGCAGAACACAACTATTCTGTATGAGTCGGGCGCAAGGTACGCGTAGTCCACTGTTTCTGAAGTTTTGAGTGTCTTCCTTGACAATTCTGTACCGCCCTTGTAAAGCGTTGCTATGTAGTTTTTGCCGTCCTGCGGGATTTTGTAGTGCATAGTCAATGAGCCGTAGTCTTTCTGCGACTTTGCCACGAACTCTATCTTCAGCGAGTCGTTTGTGAGGTTGTTGTAGCCCCAGAACACAGAGTCTCTTATTAAAACGGTGTACGACTTTTTCTCTGAATATTCCAATTCCATGGGGATTTGCATCACAAGTGAGTCCGGGATCGAAAATCTCTTCAAAACGGTGTCGTTCCGGTCTTTCTCTTTTGTGCAGACCAAAATGTCGAAAGAGTCTATTGGCCTGACCGGGTAGGGGAACTGCAGTGTGAGGGGTGCATTGCACTCGCCTTTGTTCAAGGCTGTTACGGAGAGTTTGTTATCAACCTTGCTCCGGTTTCTGCCAGTCTGCTGCTTTGGTTTGAACGGAAGAAGCGCCACGGTGTCTGTACGTCTATCGGCGTTCAGTATAAAGACCAAGCTGTCTTTCACCAAATCCTTGAAGTACCAGGTTACTGTGTCTTTTGAGGCGTTTATGACCTCGAAGTAATCAGGAGACTGACTCAGTCTTTCAGCGGTGAAGTTGGTGATTGGCGCGTTGTAAGGGAAACGATACACTCCTGCGGCGGGGTTCTCGTGCCTGAAAAGTTTCAGCGAGGTGTCGGCTGCCACAAATGAACGCAGAACAGTCTCCGGAATATCCTTTTTCAGAGAGTCGGGCACACTGTCGGGAGAAACTCTGTACGATTCAACAGGCGCGTCGAGAAAGGCTATTTCTTCGCTGATGAGGTCGTGCTTGAGATTGGAGTTTCCGTCTTTCAGGGCGAAAATCCTGAACTGTCCCGACGAAACGTTGTTGAATGCGAATAGCCCCCTGTCGTTGGTTTTTGTAATATAGTTCGGAAGTGTTGTCAAGGGAAGAGAGTCAGCGAGGTCTTTGTAGAGCATCACGAACATGTCTTTCACCGGTTCGAGGGTGCGGGCGTCAGCAATGCTTCCCCTGATTGTGAACTCGTCTATGCTGTCGCCCGTGGTGAAGCTGTAGTGGAACATGCCGATGGCGTTGCCTTCGTGGTAGTCCTTTATGGCATTAGAGAAGAGAAAGTTGTATGTGGTTGCCGGTTGTAGTGTGTCTTTAAGCTTGATTACCAATGTTTTGCCATTGACGGTGTATTCCGGTGATTTTGAGAGGGGCGGCGAGACAAGGATGTTTTCCGTAGGATTGTTCAGAGTGAAATACTCGTCGAAAGTAATCCTGATTTGGTTTCCGCTGAACCTGACGGAATTCTGAGATGGCGCCACGGCAAGGATTTTCGGTGGCTCGGAATCTCTCTCTCCACCAGTGGGAGTGACAATCTTCGCGCACGAGGCAAAAATGCACAACGCAGCGCAGAGCAGCGGAAATAGTAGTCTGAAGGCTCGCATTTCCTTTTGCCGGTCAGTCGTTGTTTTTGCTGTAGTAGTTGAGGTCAACCCGCTCGGTCCAGCCCTGCATACGCCAGAAAGTGTTTCCAATCTCGTTGTCCTTGAGCACGAGAAGACCGTTCTTCTTTATGCCTTCGGCCTCTATGGCGTGATAGACGGCGCGCAGCAGCGACTTTCCGATGCCCTGCTGCCGCAGGTCTTTTCTCACCACGGTGTGGTATATGTAGGCACGCCGCCCGTCCATTCCGCACATGATGACACCCACGATCTCGTCGCCCATCTCGGCCACAAAGTTTGAATTCGGGTTCTTCTTCAAGAACTTGGCTATGCCCTCGGCCGAGTCGTCATAGCTCCGCAAGGCCATGCCTTCTGTTACCGACCACAATTCGTACACACGGTCGTAGTCGTCTTCTCTCATCAGTCTGATTCTGTATTCTTGCATATTGTTTTTTTCTTGATATTTGTTGATTTCAAAAGTCTTCGCGGCGAAGATACGGACTTGTTATCGTCCTGGTGTCTTCAACGGGGTATTTCAGCTTTTCATAGTTTTTCTCCGACACCGACATTCTCTGGTGAAGGGCAGTGCGCAGTTTCTTGTATCTGAACTCCGCGGTCATCGATTCGGTCTCGTAGAAGAGGAACTGCAGGAAGTCGAGAAAAGCTTTTCTTTTCTTCTGGCTGGCCGACACCGATTCCGGCGTGCCTGACAGTATTATCCTGAAGCAGTCCGACGCGCAGATCTCCTTCACGTATTCGTCCTGGTCGAAGCAGTTGTCTGCAGACAGGAGCAGTATGTAGTCGGCGCCGGAAAACGACGACTCAACCTTGGCAAGTCCCTCGTTGTTGAAGATATGGTACTCGTCCTCGAAAAGAAGTCCTCCGAAAAGGGGGTTGTCGAGTTTTGACGAGGTTTGCGGCGAGAGGTTTGTTTTGTTTGAGACAACAGTGAGAAACACGGAGAATTCGTCGTTGAAGCACGTGGAATAGACAGGAAAGTGGAGCTCGTCGCCGGAGAAAGGTATCGATATGTTGCCAATAAAAGAACCATTGCGCGAGAAGGATCTTGAAAGAGAATTGGCGAAAGGGTAGTTGCCGAGCCGCGAGGCGACCCACGCCGCCCAGTAATTCTTCGCCGACCCGAACGAGTCCAGCGTCAGGAAGCTCTCAGTCTCTTTCTTTTTTCTCATCACTGTGCGTCATGACGATAGCAGTGTGTACCTATAGCCGCATCCATTCGTCGAAGTCCTCAGGGGTTACGAGTTTCAGTTCCAATGCTGCTTCGCGAAGTGTGAGGTTGTTCTCGTGGGCGTGCTGCGCGATTTTTGCCGAGTTGTAGTATCCGATATGCGGGTTGAGTTTTGTGACGAGCATCAGAGAGTTGTTCAGATGCATTGAGATTCTGTCGATGTTGGGTTGTATGCCTTTGAGACAGTGGTCGTTGAAAGAGTTGATTACATCGGCAAGCAGACGGGACGACTGCAGGAGGTTCCTGCCTATAAGCGGCATGAACACATTGAGTTGGAGATGCCCCTGCATTGCGCCGGTGGTTATCGCCACGTCGTTGCCTATGACCTGGCAGCATACCTGCGAGAGTGCCTCGCATTGTGTCGGGTTCACCTTCCCTGGCATTATCGACGAGCCTGGCTCGTTGGCGGGAAGCACAACTTCGCCAAGGCCGCAGCGCGGGCCCGAGTTCAGCAGTCTGAAGTCGTTGGCTATCTTCATGAGCGACACGGCAATTCGTTTGAACGCGCCTGACATCTCGCTCAGCGAGTCGTGGGTGGCCATAGCCTCTATCTTGTTGGGCGTGTTTGTGAACTGAAGTCCGGTGAACTCGTTGATGTAGTTGAGAGCGGCCGCGTCGTAGCCTTTCGGGGCATTGATGCCGTTGCCCACGGCGGTACCCCCGATGGGAAGCTCCATAAGGTGCCTGAGGCTGAACTTGATGACCTCCAGTCCATGCTCCAATTGCGACAGGTGTCCCGAAAGTTCGTCGGAAAGGGAGAGTGGTGTGGCGTCCATCAGGTGAGTTCGGCCTATTTTCATGATGCCATCAAATTCGGATATCTTGTCGCGGTAGGTGGCCATCATGTTTTCGATGGCAGGTATTGTGCGCGTGATGATGCTCCGTGTTGTGGCTATGCGCATACCAGTAGGGAAGATGTCGTTTGTTGACTGCGACTTGTTCACGTCGTCGTTAGGGGACAGGAAGAGGGGGTAGTCTGTGAGCTCGCCGCCGCGGAGTTGCTGTGCGCGGTGGGCAATGACCTCGTTCACGTTCATGTTGGTCTGCGTGCCCGACCCTGTCTGCCAGATGTGCAGCGGGAAGTGCTCGTCCCACATCCCTGAGAGAATCTCGTCGCAAACCCTCACTATGAGATCGCGTCTCTCCTTGTCGAGGACACCGCAGTCGTGGTTGGCGCAGGCGGCAGCCTTCTTGGCCGTCACTATGCCGTATATGATCTCGATAGGCATCTTTTTCTTGCCTATCACGAAATTCTCCATCGCGCGCTGTGTCTGCGCACCCCAGAGTTTGTCGCTCTCAACCCTCATCTCGCCAAGGGTGTCTTTCTCTATCCTGTAGTCCATAGCTGTGAAAAATTATCCGTTAAGTGCGTTAGCTCCGCTCACTATCTCTATGAGCTCGTTTGTAATCGACGACTGTCGGGCGTTGTTGTATTTCAGCCGCAGGTCGCGGAGAATTTCTGTGGCGTTGTCGGTGGCCTTGGTCATCGATATCATCCTTGCACCGTGCTCGGAGGCGAGCGAGTCGGAGAAAGTCTTGAACAGCTGAGTGCGGAGAATTTTCGGAATAAGTTCCCCGAGAAGTTTTTCTGCGGATGGCTCTATGATATAGTCGCTGTTCGTGGCAGTCGAGTCCTCGCCTGCTATCGTGGCTACGGGCAAGAAGTCCTCCACAGTTATCCTTTGCGTTGCTGCGTTCAGGAATTGGTTATAAACCACAACCACTTTGTCGAGCTCACGATTCAGGAACGAGTTGGTCAGCGAGTCGGCGATTTCGGCAACACTGGCAAAGTCCAGCTTGTCGAGCAGCTTCTCATCGTACAACCTCACAGGATATAGCCGCGAAAGTTGTTCGTAGCCCTTCTTGCCGAAGCACGTGAGGCTCAGGTTGCCGGCGGCGTTCTGTTCAGAGAACTTCTCCTCAATGAGGCTCTTTACAGTCTTTACGATGTTCGAGTTGAACGCGCCGCAGAGACCCTTGTTGGAAGTTATGATCACGATGTTGACCTTCTCGGGCGTTCTTTCCTCAAACAGCGGGAAAGCCTCGGTGTTGACGTTGGATGAGGCCAAGTTCCCGAGTATCTCGTTGAGTTTCATTGAGTAGGGCCTCAGATGCTGGATTGAAGTCTGCGCCCTGCGGAGCTTGGCCGCCGACACGAGCTTCATGGAGCCGGTGATTTTCTGCGTTGACTCGATGGACGCTATGCGCGTTCTTATTTCTTTGAGGTTACCCATGGTTACTCGTATTTTTTTGCCACCTCCTTGCAGACATCGGTGAGGGTCTGCATTATGGCGTCGTCAATCTTACCAGAAGCCAGCGTGTCGAGAGTGTCTTTGTGTTTTTTTCGCAGGAACGAGAGGTATTCGGTCTCGAAGTTCCTGATGTTGGCAACCGGTACAGACTGCAGCAGTCCGCGCGATCCGCAGAAGATTATAGCTATCTGCTCCTCAACCTTGTAGGGGGCGTATTGCGGCTGTTTCAGGATTTCCACGTTGCGGATGCCCTTGTCGAGGATGAACTGCGTGGCGGCGTCCACGTCGGAGCCGAACTTGGCGAACGACTCCATCTCGCGGTACTGGGCCTGGTCGAGTTTCAGGGTGCCTGCGACTTTTTTCATCGACTTGATCTGGGCGTTTCCGCCGACGCGCGAAACCGAGATGCCCACGTTGATAGCCGGGCGCACGCCAGCGTTGAACAGCGAGGTCTCGAGGAAAATCTGCCCGTCGGTGATGGATATCACGTTGGTGGGGATGTATGCCGACACGTCGCCGGCCTGTGTCTCGATGATGGGCAGTGCGGTGAGCGACCCGCCGCCTTTAACAACCGGCCGCACAGATTCGGGCAGGTCGTTCATTGTTGCGGCGATCTCGTCGGATTCGATTATCTTGGCTGCGCGCTCCAGCAGTCTGGAGTGGAGGTAGAACACGTCGCCCGGGTAGGCCTCGCGTCCGGGCGGTCGCCTGAGCAGCAGCGACACCTCGCGGTATGCCACGGCCTGCTTCGACAGGTCGTCGTAGATTATGAGGGCGTTGCGCCCGGTGTCGCGGAAGTACTCGCCGATGGCTGCCCCGGCAAACGGTGCGTAGAACTGCATGGCGGCGGCGTCTGACGCCGTGGCAGTAACAACTATGGTGTAAGGCATCGCACCGCGCTCCGTTAGGGTCTTCACGAGGGCCGCAACCGACGAGCCCTTCTGTCCCACTGCGACATAGATACAGTACACGGGGTTGCCTTGTTCGTAGAACGACTTCTGGTTTATAATGGTGTCGATGGCTATCGCGGTCTTTCCTGTCTGGCGGTCGCCGATGATGAGCTCTCGCTGGCCGCGGCCTATCGGTATCATGGCGTCAACGGCCTTGATTCCGGTCTGAAGAGGCTCTTTCACGGGCTGACGGAAGATCACGCCCGGCGCTTTGCGCTCAATGGGCATCTCGTAGAGGTCGCCCTCAACAGGCCCCTTGCCGTCTATCGGTTCGCCAAGCGTGTTCACGACGCGTCCGAGGAGTCCCTCGCCGGCCTTTATCGACGCTATCCTCCCGGTGCGCTTGCAGATGTCGCCCTCATTGAGCGACTTGGAGTCGCCGAGCAGCACTACGCCCACGTTGTCCTCCTCCAGGTTCAGGGCGATGCCGGTTATCTCGTCGCCGGTCTTCGTGCTGAAGACAACAATCTCGCCCGAACGGACGTTCTGCAGCCCGTACACACGGGCGATGCCGTCGCCCACGAGCAGCACAGTGCCAACCTCCTCCATCTCCGCCTTCTGGTTGAAGTTCTGGAGTTGGCTGCGCAATATCGAAGTAACTTCTGATGGTTTTATCTCTGCCATTTGTATGCTTGTTAAAATTGTACTTGAAATATGTTCTGTGAAAATTCCTGCTTGAGCTTGTTGATCTTAGACACCACGCTATGGTCGAGATAGTGGTCGTCGATCTGGATGACGAACCCGCCCACAATGTCCGGACTCACCTTCTCTTTGAGGATGATTTTCGCCCCGGTCTGCGCGGCCAGCACGCCGGCAACCTTGTTGCGAAGCTCCTCGCTGAGTGGCTGGGCCGTGGTTATTGTCGCCTCTTTGATGTTGTTCTCGGTGTTGTAGAGCTTCACGAACTCCTTGCACACCAGGTCGAGACCCGGCTCACGCTTCTGTTTCAGAAGCACTTCGAGGAATTTGTAGGTGACCTCGTCGAGCGAGCCGTTGAAGACGCTTTCAAAAACGCTGTGTTTCTGTTTTGGCTCCACGATTGGGTTACGCAGGAAAAGCTGTAGGTCGCGGTTCTCGCCCAATGTTTTGTCGAGCAGCGACATGTCGTTGAAGACTTCTTCCGTCTTGTTTTTCTCTTTGGCGAAGTCAAGGAGGGCTTTGGCGTATCTGTGTGATAATCTCGGATTTTTCATCAACTATTCTTTAATGCGCGGCAAATATACATTATTTTTCGATAGCAAAAAAGCGCAGACTCATTTTGTTCCGCGCTTTAATGAAAGAGTTGAAAACAAAACACTTACATTTTCCGGCTTCCGGGTTTCACAAAAGGAACGCCATTCTTGCAGAGCGGGCAATCGTCGGCGCCCCAGCTCTGTATGTCGAGTTTCGTGGCACTGAAAATGGGGTAGGGGAATGAGCCGTCGCTGCGGTCGGCGATACATGCAACGCCCACAACCTCCGCGCCAAAAGACTTCAGCACCTCGATGGTCTCGAGCGACGACTTGCCGGTAGTCACTACGTCTTCGGAGATTAGCAGCCTCATGCCTTCACCCACTTCGAAGCCGCGACGGAGGGTCATCACGTTGTCGACGCGCTCGGTGAATATCGCCGGCACGCCAAGCTGACGACCCAGCTCGTAGGCCACTATTATGCCACCCATGGCCGGACCCACGACCATGTCGATGCCCAGGCCCTTGACTTGGCTCGCGATGACTTCTACAACCCTCTCCGCTTTTTCAGGATATTGCAGAAGCTTTGCACACTGGCAGTAGCGGTCGCTGTGGCGGCCCGACGACAAGAGAAAATGGCCTTCCAACAGGGCCTTTGAATCTTTGAGCTCTTCAATTACAATGTTCTTGTTTTCCATAAATCATCTTGTTTTATCCAAAATCCGTTGCAAATATACATTTTTTTCTTCAACGAATGAACACAATCAAGGTTGATGATTCGAGTTTTTTTTATCTTTGCTCCTCGAAAACCAAAATTATGAAAATACGAAACATCATCACAACCATAGGTGTTCTGCTTGTGACGACGACTGCTTTCCCGCAGTCGCTGCTCTGGCGTGTGAGCGGCAAGGACATGAAGTCGCAATCTTACCTCTACGGCACAATCCACATCCAGGACCGCCGAGTGTTTGCCTTTGACAGCGCAGTCTGGCGCTGCTTCGACGGTTGCGATGCCATTGCCGTTGAGCTGCTGTTGGACCAAATCGACTTCAAGGCTGTGCGCGAGAAGATGTACATGCCCGAAGGACTGTCGTTGGCGAAGCTCCTTTCGAAGGATGAGTACCGCATTCTCGACAGCCTTTGCAAGGCGAAGCTCGGGGCGGGCGCGTTGTTCTTCAGCGGCATGAAGCCTTTCTTCCTGATGAGTGCGATTCAGCAGGCCGACCTCCCCAAGGACGAACCTCTTCCTTTGGACATGTTCCTGTTGAAGAAGGCTCGAGACAAAGGCATGGTGTGCCACGGACTGGAAGACTACATGGAACAGGTTAAGGCCGTTGACGCAATACGGATCGACGACCAGCTGGATATTCTGCGCCAGGTGCTTCATGCCGAGCAGGATTTGGCCGTGAGTTTCGACAGTCTGGTTCTCCTGTACCTCGATTTCAACATGGAGAAAATTGCCGAGATGATGGACGACCCTACATTGCCCGACAATTTCAACAAGAGCCTTGTTGAGAAGAGGAACAAAGTGATGCTTAAAGGTTTCAGGAAAATCGCCCGCAAGGAAAACGTGTTTTGTGCCGTAGGCTGCGCGCATCTGATAGGGAACACAGGCTTGATAGCCCAATTGCGCAAACGCGGCTACGTGGTCGAGCCCGTCCCTATGCGTTGGATTGAGTAAGGGCGGCGACTGCCGGATGAACTGCTAAAGATTGGAGATAATGAGGCTCTCCCACATGTTGTCGGGCAGCTTCGCGCCCACGCATTCGATGAGCTTTGCAGCAAGCATTGATGCTATCTTCCCTGACCTTGCGAAATCATAGCCTTTTGACAGCCCGTAGAGGAAGCCCGAAGCGTAGATGTCGCCGGCGCCAGTGGTGTCAACCGGCTCGGCTTTGACGGGTTCCACGCGCGTCAGGCACCCGTCGGCCATGACCATCGAGCCATCCTTGCCGACCTTAACCACAGATATGGGGCAGTGCTTTGAAAGTACGGCAAGAGCCTCTTCTGGTTCCTTGCCGGTGAAAGTCCTGGCCTCGTCCTCGTTGGCAAATATGATGTCGACATAGTCGCGGAGCAGTGTCTCGACGAATTCACGGTGTTGCTCCACAAGGTTGTAACTCGCCATGTCCATCGAAACCATTAGTCCCTTGTCCTTGGCGGCCCTGCATATCTCGAGAATAAGTTCGTGGTTGAAGATCAGATATCCCTCCACATGCACGATGTCGTAACTGTCGAACACGCTTTTGTCGATCTGCGACGGCTGCATTGTGGCCGCCGCGCCGAGAAATGTCGCGAAAGTCCGCTCGGCATCGGGGGTTATGAACGTTATTGCAACACCAGTCTCCGTGTCAGACTCGAGTAGATGCGGTTCGACACCGAAGCGCAGGCACTCGTCGCGGAAGGTGGCTCCGAGCGGGTCGCGCCCTATGCTGCCCATATATCCGGCAGCGTTTCCTAACCTCGCCAGTCCGTGCATAGTGTTCGACGTGGAGCCTCCCGTCGCCACTGTGCGATCCAAGTCCGCAATGGCCTTCAGAATCTCGTTTTTCTTCTCTATCCCGACCATCTCCATGCCGCCTTTGGCAAGACCGAAGCGGTTGATAATGTCGTCGCCGTCAACGTGCACGAGTATGTCCACAAGTGCGTTCCCTATGCCTAATATCCTCTTCATGGCCCTATTTTTCGAATATTTCCTCAAGTTTCTTCTCGATTTTGTGCGAAAGCACTGTCGACAGCACAACGTTCCCTTCTGGATCGATGAGATACACGGATGGAATCCACTTCACGCCGTAGGCGGCGGCTGTGGGAGACTGCGACTTGCTGACAAGCTCGCACACTTGTGTGTAGGGCAGTTTCAGGCTTTCTATTCCTGCGAGCCACTTCTCCTTGTCGGTGTCGAACGAGACTCCGATGAATTTGACGCCCTTGGAGTGGAATTTCTCGTACATCGACACCATCTGCGGCGCGTCTTTGCGGCAGTCGGGACACCACGATGCCCAGAAATCCAGCACTACGTAGTGGCCTTTGGCGAACTTGCTGAACGTGAGCGGCTTGCCTTTGTCGGTGTTGATCTTGAAATCCGGCGCCGGAGTCCCCGCCTTAAGCAGGTCCGTTGCATACTTTGCGTCGTCGTCAGGTTCCGGATTCTGACAGAAAGCATTGAAAGTCAGTGTTATTAAAAAGAATAACGAAATGGTTTTCAGAACGTTTCTCATCTTTGGAAATTTTGTGCAAAAGTACTAAAAAAGATCAAATAAGACATTCTTGTAGAATCCTGTTTTAATCATTTTCCGCGCATGTCTATATTTTGAGTATCTTTGCCGCTGCAAACTACCAGTTCGCCGACAAGACAATCTACATGCGTAGCAACTGTATATATGACGTTTCCTCGATTCGTGAGTGCGAGGCTTTCACGAAGGAGAGCCGCGGCTTGAATTCCCTCCAGCTCATGGAGGCTGCCGGC
This sequence comes from uncultured Bacteroidota bacterium, assembly GCA_902796805.1. Taxonomy (GTDB): domain Bacteria; phylum Bacteroidota; class Bacteroidia; order Bacteroidales; family WCHB1-69; genus F23-D06. Next base: position 84,515 of record CADBQG010000028.1, on the reverse strand, counting down.
ACCGCCTGCTCCGACAGAGTGGCTGAATGCCTCGAAGGTCGCTACGAATGTAGCATATTCGTTTTTTGCGGCGGCGGCAACAACGGCGGCGACGGTGCCGTTATTGCCCGTCAACTCATCTTCAGGCACAACTTGCCAAACAATGTCACTGTGGTTCACTGTGTATCCGACACTTCAAAGGTTTCCGGCGAAAACAGTACCAACATAAAACGGTGGATAGAACTTTCAGCCAACCACACCAATGCCTTCTACAAGTCGCACGAGAGCTTCGACTTTTCTGAAATCCGTGATGAAGACATTGTTGTTGACGCTCTTTTCGGCATAGGCCTCAACAAGCCTCTTTCTGGAATCCATTCCGACATTGTGGAGAGAATAAACATCTCCAAGGCAATGGTTGTTTCGATAGACATACCTTCCGGGCTATATGCTGACAGGCACACGCCGCTGAACAACAGGGTTGTGTGCGCCGACCTGACGCTTACCATGCAGTTTATGAAGTTGGCGCTGCTGGTGCCGGAGAACTTCAGCCGTTTCGGTGCTGTGGAAGTGTTGGACATAGGACTTGAAGAACCTGCAGGGTTGATTGAACGCGCTTCTGCCTGGCTCGTTGATGGCGAAACCTTCACTGACGGCTGGGATGTCAGCACGCCCTTCGCGCACAAGGGCAGTTTCGGGCACGGGCTTCTCGTGGCCGGCTCCACCTCGATGCCAGGAGCCGCTGTGCTGAGCGCCGCCGCTGCGATGAGGGGTGGGATAGGCAAGCTCACGGTGCACTCCACGCGGCAAGCGCTCTCTGTGTTGGCTAACTCTCTTCCCGAAGCAATCCACGACATCGACGACGACGAAGACTGTGTGAGCCGGATAAGCTGGAATTCACTTCCAAACAACATAAATGCCGTGGCGCTGGGCCCGGGACTTGGAAAAAACAAGAGGACATATTCGGCCATCAAGGATATTCTCGACACGGTGTCGTTGCCAATGGTGATTGACGCCGACGCGCTGAACTTCCTGTCGGAGCACAAGACCCGTCTCGCGTTCCTGCCGCACAACAGTATCCTGACGCCGCATTTCGCTGAATTTGAGCAACTCGCCGGACGCCCTGAAAACAACTTTGACCGTATAAGAAAGGCCAGGGACTTCGCTGTCAGGCACTCTGTGATCCTCGTGCTTAAAGGGCACAACACCGTAGTCTCGATGCCTGACGGTCGCCAGTTCTTCAACACAACAGGAAATCCAGGAATGGCCACTGCGGGTAGCGGCGACGTGCTCACGGGACTGTTGCTTGCTTTGTTGGCGCAAGGCTACAACCCCGAGTTCGCCGCACTTCTCGGTGTATTCATCCACGGCGCCGCCGGCGACGAATATGCCTCGGAACACTTCTACAAGACTATGATCGCCTCGGACCTTCACAAATATTTCAGCAAGGCTTTTAACCTGTTGGCCAATAAACAATCTTAAACCGACATAATAAAACTCAAATATGAAAAAAACAGTTCTATCACTGCTCTTCATCTTGCTTATGCAACTTTGCTTCCCGCAAGTATCAGTCAAGATCTCTTTCCCTGAAAGTCAGTACGACTCTGTCTTCGTGAAAGGCTTCGCAAAACACCAGACCACACAGGAACTGAAGGCAGCGTTCAGCAAGGACGTGACACTGAAGGACTCGAAGTCGCTGAAGCCGGGCATGTACAACATCCTCGGAGACAGCACTTCGGTGGGTGTCCTGCTCGTGTCGTCGGAAAAGAAGCAGGATTTCTCTCTCATCGCCAAGGAGAAGGAGGTGATTTTCCTCAACTCCCCCGAAAACACAGCCTATTACGAATACCTCGACAACATCCGCGCTTTCAACAAGAGACTCGACTCCCTCAACAGAATGTTCGAGGACGCCAAGAAGTCGATGCCGCAGTATATGCTCAAAGTGTTCGTGGACTCGCTCTCCGCGAATGCGAGGAAGATAAATAACGAAATGCGTGAATATCAAACCGAAACAGCCAAGGCAAACTCAAAAAACCTGCTCGGATCAGTGGTCGGGACCTCCACATATCTGCCTGACCCGCCAGAGGATGTGGTGGGCAACAGGAGGCTTTTCCAGGAGTACTATGTCGAGCATTTCTTCGACAACTTCACATGGAACGATCCGAGGATATTCAACACGCCCATCGCGGAGGAGAAATTCTCAGAATACTGCAATCTCATATACCAGTTCGACAACCCAGACTTCGACAAATTCGTTGTTGCGGCCCTCAACAAGGCCAAGGTCAACCAGCAGTCTTACGAGTACTTCTTCGACGCCCTTGAGAGAGTTCTGGGAAAGAACATTTCCCCATATAAGGTTGAGCACACATACATAGCGATGCTGAAGGACGCCCTTGAGTACCCGAAGCTTGACGAAGACCGCCAACGCAGGTACAAGAGGGAGTTGGGATTCATCGACAAGAACATGAATGGCACGGTGATTCCGAATTTCAACTTTGTTACCGCCACAGGCGACACCACTTCCATATACGATGTCAACAGCGAATACACATTGCTGTATCTCCAGCACCCGACGTGCCCCACATGCCACCAGGTTCGCAACCGTATGAAGGACTTCGACATGCTTAACAAGGCCATAAAGGCGGGGAAACTCACTGTGGTGATGATCTATTTCGAGGATGATCCGCAAGTGTGGGACAACTACATCCATTCCTCCGAGATAAACATGAACTATATGCAAGGGTGGAACTACGACAAGACCATTGATGAGCAGGACCTTTTCGACACCAGGACGATTCCGTTCATGTTCCTTCTCGACAAGGACAAGAAAGTGGTCAAGAAAGACATACTCGTGAACGAGATCGAACCATATATCGAGCATTTGCATATTTATTAGACAATTATTTTGTAAATTCGCGGTTTCAAAAACAACAATAAAACAACGCAAGGTATGTACGACAACGAAAAAGGACTGTATGTGGCGCACTGCGCCGACGGGGCAATATCAATAGTGGGCAAGATGGCCAACAGGCACGGACTCATCGCCGGGGCAACCGGCACCGGCAAGACAGTATCGCTTCAGGTTTTGGCCGAGACATTCTCGCAGGCCGGAGTGCCCTGTTTCATGGCCGACATGAAGGGCGACCTTTCAGGCATAAGCCAGAAGGGGGCGATGTCGTCGTTCATTGAGAAGAGGATACCGGAATTCGGGATCGAGGACCCGGTGTTCTCAGGCTGCCCTGTGCGCTTTTTCGACGTCTTCGGGGAGCAGGGACATCCGGTGAGGGCCACGATATCGCAGATGGGTCCGCAGCTCCTGTCGCGACTGCTGAACCTCAACGAGACACAGGACGGCGTGCTGAATATAGTCTTCAGAATTGCAGACGACAAGGGACTCCAGATTCTCGACATGAAGGATCTTCGCGCAGTGCTCGACTTTGTGTCGAAGCATTCCAAGGAGTACACTACTTTATACGGCAACATTTCCTCCGCCACGATAGGGGCGATACAGCGTTCTTTGTTGCAGCTTGAGAACCAGGGCGCCAACAATTTCTTCGGCGAGCCGAGCTTCGACATACGCGATTTCATGCAGACAGAGGGCGGCAGGGGAGTGATGAACGTGCTTGCCGCCGACAGGCTCATTGAGAATCCTAAGCTCTACAGCACATTCCTGCTGTGGCTTCTTTCGGAACTGTACTCGTCGCTGCCAGAGGTCGGCGACCTCGAGTTGCCTAAGTTCGTCTTCTTCTTCGACGAGGCTCACACGCTTTTCGAGGACACTTCGAAGAGCCTCATCGACAAGATAGAGAAAGTGATCAGGCTGATAAGGAGCAAGGGCGTAGGCATATATTTCATAACACAGTACCCGTCTGACATTCCGGAGAAGATTCTTGGGCAGCTCGGCAACCGCATACAGCACGCGCTTCGTGCATACACGCCGAAGGATCAGAAAGCAGTGCGCGCCGCTGCCGACACCTTCCGCGCCAATCCGGACTTCAAGACTGACGAGGCCATCATGAACCTCGAGACTGGCGAGGCGCTTGTGAGCTTCCTTGACGAGAAGGGTGCCCCGAACATGGTGCAGAAGGCGAAGATCCTGTTCCCTCTGTCGAAAATAGGACCGGTTGACCCGGCCGAGCGTTCCGCTATGATCAGGCAGAGTGCTATTTACGGCAAATACGACAACATGGTTGACAGTGTAAGTGCCTATGAAATTCTGACCCAGGAATACAACTCGGGCGAAATCGCAGTGTCGGGGCAGGGCGGAACACTTGCCGAACAAGAAGATTCGGCAGACAAAAAGCCGGCCGAAAAAAAATCAAAGCCGGGAGTGTTCTCAAAAGTCCTCAAAGCTGTCGTTACAGCGGTAACCGCCACCGTTGCCACTGCTGTAGGCACTGCGGTGTCTGACAAGGTGAGCGGCAAGAAGACAAAGTCGACAAAAACCACCAAGGAGAAAATCGTCAAGAACACAACCTCTGCTGCAACCCGCACAATCACACGCGAGATAACCCGTGATATTTTAGGAAACCTGATGAAATAGGGGAGCGGCATCAGGTTTGTGCCTGACTAACTATAGAACGGCCCTGCGTATTCTGAGCAGTTTTTCGAGGAGACCTCGCATTTCGGAGAGAGGGAGCATGTTGGCACCGTCGGAGAGGGCTTTTGCCGGTTCGGGGTGCGTCTCCATGAAAAGTCCGTCGAAGCCCACCGCGACGCCGGCCTTGGCTATGGTTTCAATGAGGTCGGGGCGACCGCCTGTAACGCCCGACGGCTGGTTGGGCTGCTGGAGCGAATGTGTGCAGTCGAGCACCACCGGGCAGCCGAAACCTTTCATGACGTTCACGCCGCGGAAGTCGACAACGAGGTCGGTGTATCCGAAAGTTGTGCCGCGCTCAGTAACCATCACGTTTTCGTTGCCGGCATCTCGCACCTTTTCCACGGCATGGAGCATTGCTTCCGGCGACATAAACTGTCCCTTCTTCACATTCACGAATTTCCCGGTGCGGGCTGCCGCGGCCAGCAGGCTGGTCTGCCGGCAGAGGAATGCGGGTATTTGCAGCACGTCGGCGACCTGCGCGGCGAGTTGAGCCTCCTCGTCGGCGTGTATGTCGGTAACTATTGGAACGCTGAACTTGCGTTTCACGTCATCCAGTATGCGGAGCGCTTTCTCGTCGCCGATGCCGGAGAATGAATGAATCGACGAGCGGTTGGCTTTCCTGTAAGAAGCCTTGAACAGCAGGGGTATGCCAAGGCCGCTGCAAATGTCTGTCAGTTCCTCGGCCGTCTTGAAGGTAACATCCTCGTTCTCCACCACACATGGCCCGGCTATAAGGAAGAAATTCTCGTTCCCGAACAATATGCTTTTCATATCTATTCCCATAGTACTATGATTAAACAAAAAAACACCCTGCCTTTCGTGGCAAGGTGTTGCAGTTGTTGTGATTATTTCTTATGTCTTTTCTTCCGTGCCAGGTCGTTGGGTTCAAGCGACATAGTTTCGCCGTGAAGCAGCGACGCAACGCCTTCCACGTGTTTCTCCTCTTGTGGGACTCCGCAGGTGTGGTCCTGGTAGTCGGTCGGTTCTGTATAGGTGGTGATGACGCCTTCATAGTTGCGGAGTATCACCTTGTTGGGGCTTTGCGAGATCACATAGTTGGGCATCACGGGTATCTTGCCTCCACCTCCCGGGGCGTCGACCACGAATGTAGGCACGCAGTATCCTGACGTGTGTCCGCGCAGGTTTTCTATGATTTCTATGCCTTTCGACACAGGAGTGCGGAAATGTTCGAGTCCCATTGAGAGGTCGCATTGGTAAATATAGTACGGGCGCACGCGCATGCGCACGAGGTCGTGCACGAGGTTCTTCATGATCTGCGTGTCGTCGTTAACGCCGCGCAGGAGTACGGTCTGGTTGCCGAGCGGCACGCCGGCGTCGGCCAGCTTTGCGCAGGCGGTCATGGCCTCTGGGGTTACCTCGTTGGAGTGGTTGAAGTGGGTGTTGAGCCATATCGGATGGTATTTCCTGAGCATGTTCACCAGATCGTCGGTGATTCGTTGCGGGCATACCACGGGTGTGCGGCTTCCGATCCTTATTATCTCAACGTGCGGGATTGCACGCAGGCGCTGGATTATGGACTCCAGCATCTTGTCGCCTACCATGAGGGCGTCGCCGCCGGAGAGCAGGACGTCCCTCACCTCCGGGGTGCGGGCTATGTAGTCGATGGCGCCCTGTATGCGCTCGGAGGGCGACTCGCAGTCGTGCTGCCCTGCGAACCTGCGGCGCGTGCAGTGGCGGCAGTACATCGAGCACTGGTCGGTTATCAGGAAAAGGACCCTGTCGGGGTAGCGGTGTGTGAGCCCCGGCACCGGCGAGTCCTCGTCTTCATGCAGCGGGTCGAGGAGGTCGGCTGCCGAACGGTGCACCTCGGCGCCTGTCGGGATGGCCTGTTTCCTGATTGGACAGTTGGGGTTGTCGGGGTCGATGAGGCTCAGATAGTATGGCGTGATTGCCATCCTGAGGGTTTCAAGCGACTTCTTGACACCCTCCTCCTCCTCAGGCGTGAGGTTGATGTATTTCTTCAGTTCATCGAGAGTCTCCACTCTGTTCCTTACCTGCCATCTCCAGTCGTTCCACTCCGCGTCGGACACGTTGGGGAACAATTCTTTTCTTCTGCTTGCCATATTAAATATATTGTTGTGTACGAAAAAAAACGCGCAAAAGTACAAAAAAAACAATTGGCTCTCCCATAAAAAAGAAAAACGTCCTAAAAAACCGTAGCCCTGTCGTTCTTAAACGCGGCATGTGAGCGTTCATGAAACGTCATGTTCAACACCAAAACCGTATTTTGCGATAAAAAATATTCTATATGAACGGATTAAAAGAAAAAAGTGTATTTTTGCAGCCGCAAATTTTATGTACAAACCAACTTAAAAATTACCAACAAAAAAACCAAAGTTAATTTATGCCTACCATTCAACAGTTAGTAAGAAAGGGAAGAAAGAGACTTACCTCGCAGAGTAAGTCCAAGGCTTTGGACGCATGTCCGCAGCGTCGCGGCGTGTGCCTGAGAGTTTACACCACAACGCCCAAGAAGCCCAATTCGGCGATGCGCAAGGTTGCCAGGGTGAGAATGACAAACGGCAAGGAGGTCAACGCGTACATTCCTGGCGAGGGCCACAACTTGCAGGAGCACTCAATAGTTCTGGTTCGCGGAGGCCGTGTGAAGGATCTCCCGGGTGTGAGATACCACATTGTTCGCGGAGCTCTCGACTCTGCCGGTGTCGACGGACGTCTTCAGGGGCGTTCAAAGTACGGTGCAAAGCGTCCGAAACAAGCCGGAAAATAACAGTTTCCCTTAAAAGTGTAAATTGAACGCCGCGATTGGCGATTCAAGAGTAAATAACAGATTTATTGAAGATACAAGAACATGAGAAATTCACATGCAAAGAAAAGGATCATACTTCCGGATCCAAAGTTCAATGACGAGCAGGTAACGAAATTCGTCAACAACATAATGTTGAAAGGTAAGAAGAATCTTGCTTTCGAGATTTTCTATGACGCCATCGACATCGTCTCCGAAAAGACAAAGGAGAACGGTCTCGAAGTCTGGAAAAAGGCCCTTGAGAACGTAACCCCGAGCGTGGAAGTTAAGAGCAAGCGCGTGGGCGGTACAACACTCCCCGTTCCGGAGGAGATAAAGCCGGGCAGAAAGCAGTCAGTTGGTATGAAGAACCTCATCTCCTTTGCGCGCAAGCGCCACGAGAAGACCATGGCAGACAAGCTGGCTCAGGAGATAATGGCAGCGTACAAGAGCGAGGGTGCTGCCTTCAAGAAGAAAGAAGAGATACACAGGATGGCGGAAGCCAACAAGGCGTTCGCCCACATGCGCATGTAGTTCCAAAAACAGCATTCCACAGTCAGCAAATCACCTGCCACCGGTAAAATGTCAGAGAATCTGCAACATATACGCAACATCGGCATAATGGCTCACATTGATGCGGGTAAAACCACAACAACTGAGCGCATTCTCTATTATACCGGCAAGAGTTACAAGATTGGCGAAGTTGACGAAGGGACTGCCACAATGGACTGGATGGTGCAGGAGCAGGAGCGCGGCATCACAATCACGAGTGCCGCAACCACTGTTTTCTGGAATCATGCTTCCCAAGATTACAAGATAAACATAATCGACACTCCCGGACACGTGGACTTCACCGTTGAGGTGGAGCGCTCTTTGAGAATCCTTGACGGCGCGGTGGCGATATTCTGCGCCGTCGGCGGCGTGGAGGCACAGTCGGAGACCGTCTGGCGTCAGGCCAACAAGTACAACGTGGCGAGGATATGCTACGTGAACAAGATGGACCGCGCCGGCGCCAACTTCAACGCAGTTGTAGCCCAGATCCGCGAGAAGCTCAAGGCGAACCCGCTGCCTTTGCAACTCCCCATCGGCTCCGAGGAGTCGTTCAGGGGCGTTGTCGACATCATCGAGATGAAGGCCTACGAGTGGAACGATGAAGACCTCGGCACATCATATCACGAAGTGCCAATCCCTGACGACATGCTCGACGAGGTCGCCCAGTGCAGGACAAACCTTCTTGAGACTCTGTCTGAACTCGATGAGAACCTTATGGAAAAGTACTTCGAGAATCCTGACAGCATAACCGTCGATGAGATGGTGTCGACTATCAGGAAGGCCACTCTGTCGAGGAAGATAGAACCCGTGTTGTGCGGCTCTTCGTTCAGGAACAAGGGCGTTCAGCGTCTTCTTGACGCTGTGGTTGAATACCTGCCTTCCCCGTTGGACATGCCGGTTATGGAATGTTTCGATCCGAAGTCTGACGAGAAGGTCTGCCGCAAATGCGACGTTTCTGAACCGTTTGCTGCCTTGGCTTTCAAGATTGCCACTGATCCGTATATCGGTAAACTGACCTTCATAAAGGTCTACTCAGGCGTGTTGAAGTCTGGAGACAATATCCTCAATGTTGTTTCCGGGAAAAAGGAGCGCGTCTCTAAAATACTCCAGATGCACTCAAACAAGCAGACGCCTCTCGAGTCGGCCACAGCCGGCAACATTGTTGCCTTGGTTGGCATGAAGGACATACACACAGGCGACAGTCTGACCGATGAACGTCATCCAGTTATTCTCGAGAACATTGTCTTCCCGGAGCCGGTGATACAGATTGCGATAGAACCAAAGACCAAGGACGATGAGGATAAGATGACCCTTGCGTTGAGCAAGCTCTCCGACGAGGATCCCACTTTCCAGGTCAAGGAGGACCAAGAGTCTGGCCAGTGTCTTATAAGCGGCATGGGCGAGCTCCATCTCGAGATTCTTTTGGATCGTCTGAAAAGGGAGTTCAATGTGGAGTGTAATCACGGAAAACCGCGTGTGGCTTACAAGGAGGCTATAATGACGCATGTTCAACGCCGCGAGTCTTACAAACGGCAGAACGGAGGCCGAGGCTCGTTTGCAGTCCTTGACTTCACGCTCAACCCGCTTCCCTTGGATGCAAAAGGACTTCATTTCGACAACCAGATAAAGGGTGATGCCGTTCCGAAGAACTATATTTCAGGGGCGGAGAAGGGTTTCGAGGTTGCGATGTCTAACGGGAAATACGGTTTTCCGCTCGAGTCTCTATCTGTTACCGTCACCGACGGAGAGTCTCACCCCACCGATTCCGACGCGTTGTCGTTCGAGATTTGCGCCAAGATTGGTTTCCGGGAGGCACTTCGAGAGACTGAGACGGCGATACTCGAGCCGATAATGAAAGTGGAGATTACCACCCCTGACGAGTACATCGGCAACGTGACCGGTGACCTGAACCGCAGGCGCTCGGTACTCGAGCAGATTGACGCCAAGGTGGGATTCCAGATCATAACAGCGCAGGTGCCGTTGGCCGAGATGTTCGGATATGTTACCACTCTCCGTTCCATAACTTCAGGACGCGCGACGTTCAGCATGGAGTTCCTGAAATATTCGGAGGTTACTCCTGAAATAAAGGACTACATAATGAACGTTGGCAGGTTTATACTTTAGCAGGCTGAAATTGTTGAGAATAAGGAGTTAAGAAATCAAGAAGTTGAGAAATTAAAAAGATTAAACAATTAAATAGTTAAACAAGTGGCTCATAGAATTAGAATTAAATTGAAATCATTCGACCACACTTTGGTTGACAAGTCTGCGGAGAAAATCGTGAAGACCGTCAACAGTGTGAAAGACGACAAGGTGGTTTTGGTAGGACCCATTCCGTTGCCAACCCACAAGAAGATCTTCACCGTAAACCGTTCCACATTCGTTAACAAGAAGTCGAGGGAACAGTTCCAGCTTTCCACCTACAAGAGGATACTGGATATTTACGGAACAACAACTCAGACAATCGACGCGTTGATGAAGCTTGAATTGCCGAGCGGCGTTGACGTTGAGATCAAGGTCTGAACCGCAGGAGCCTGACAAGTCAGGCTGTGCAGGGGCGTTAGCTCAGTTGGTTAGAGCGTTTGACTGGCAGTCAAAAGGTCGTGAGTTCGACTCTCATACGCTCCACGTCAGGGTGTCTTGCGACACCCTTTTTTGTTTGATTATCGTTTCTACAGGGCACTGCTCCTCAGGGACGCTGTCTTGGTGGTTCGTATGAAGTGATATTTTTTTGTTCTTTCAAAACGAGGGCAATCTTATTTTTAAGTATCTTTGCGGCTTGACTTTTTACAGTATAAATTAAAGACAAGGATAATGACACTTAAAGAATTCCAAGATGATTTGACGGCGGGCATACCTTCTGAAATCCCTGCCGCGCAGCCATACGACACCACGGTGAGCCACGCTCCCAAACGCAAGGACATACTCACGAAGAAAGAGAAACAGTTGGCACTTCGCAACGCGCTGCGCTACTTTCCGGCGTCGCAGCACGCATCGCTCGCGCCGGAGTTCGCGCAGGAGCTGCACGACTACGGCAGGATATACATGTACCGCTACCGTCCGACATACAAGATGTACGCCCGTCCGATAGAAGACTATCCGGCGAGGTCGCGGCAGGCGGCAGCCATAATGCTGATGATACAGAACAATCTCGATCCGGCCGTGGCGCAGCACCCCCATGAGCTGATAACCTACGGCGGCAACGGCGCCGTGTTCCAAAACTGGGCACAGTATCGCCTCGTCATGAAATATCTCTCCGAAATGACTGACGAGCAGACTCTCGTGATGTACTCAGGGCATCCGCTCGGACTCTTCCCGTCGCATAAGGACGCCCCCCGCGTGGTGGTCACAAACGGCATGGTGATACCGAATTATTCCAAGCCCGACGATTGGGAGCGTCTCAACGCGCTCGGCGTGAGCCAGTATGGCCAAATGACAGCCGGTTCCTACATGTACATCGGACCGCAGGGAATAGTTCACGGAACCACAATAACGGTGCTGAACGCAAGCAGGAAGATAGGCGGCGATATTGCCGGAAAGTTGTTCGTTACCGCAGGCCTTGGAGGCATGTCAGGCGCACAGCCCAAGGCCGGCAACATTGCCGGTGTGGTGTCGATTACAGCTGAGATTAACCCTGCGGCGACACAAAAGCGTTACGAGCAGGGCTGGGTCGATGAGGTCTGCGACGACCTTGACGACCTCTTCGCGAAAGTCGCCGAGGCCAGGAAGAACAAGATTGCCAAGTCGTTCGCATATCAGGGCAATGTTGTGGATCTATGGGAATATTGCGCAGATAACGGGGTGTCCGTCGACCTCGGCAGCGACCAGACATCCCTGCACAACCCGTGGGCCGGCGGCTACTATCCTGCCGGTGTATCGTTTGATGAGGCCATCAGGATGATGGCCGAGGAGCCCGAGAGGTTCAAGGCGGCGGTTGAAGAGAGCCTGCGCAGGCAGGTTGCTGCCATCAACAAGCTCACCGCCCGCGGCATGTATTTCTTCGACTACGGCAACGCATTCCTGCTCCAGTCGTCGCGCGCAGGGGCCGACATCCTGAAGGAGGACGGCACTTTCCGCTATCCGTCGTACGTGCAGGACATCATGGGTCCTATGTGCTTCGACTACGGGTTCGGGCCGTTCCGCTGGGTGTGCACTTCGGGCAAGCCCGAAGACCTCGAAATCACCGACCATATTGCAATGGACGTGCTGCGCGAAATCAGCGACCATTCTCCGTCTGATATCTCGCAGCAGATGAAGGACAACATAACATGGATAAAAGGCGCCAAGGAGAACCACCTCGTTGTGGGTTCGCAGGCGCGCATTCTTTATGCCGACGCGGAGGGAAGGACAAAGATTGCCTCGGCCTTCAATGAGGCAGTCCGGACCGGAAAGCTCTCCGCACCGGTGGTGCTCGGCCGCGACCACCACGATGTCTCAGGCACTGATTCTCCCTTCCGCGAGACATCCAACATCTACGACGGTTCGAGTTTCTGCGCCGACATGGCCGTGCAGAACGTCATCGGCGACGGCTTCAGGGGCGCGACTTGGGTCTCGATACACAACGGCGGCGGCGTTGGCTGGGGTGAAGTCATCAACGGTGGCTTCGGCATGGTGCTCGACGGCTCTGACGACAGCGAGAGGCGTCTGCGCTCAATGCTCTTCTGGGACGTGAACAACGGCATATCCCGTCGCGCCTGGGCACGCAACGAAGGGGCGGTCTTCGCTATCAAGAGAGCCATGGAATCCTGTCCTCAACTCAAAGTAACATTGCCGAACATTGTGGAAGACAACATTATAGAAGGTCAGTTCTGACAAAAGAAAATAATATGAGACATCCAAGTCTTTTCACTGTTCTGAGTGTTTTAGCCCTGATTGCGTCCGGTTGCGGCAGGAAACCCGCGCCCGTCGAAATCCTCCCCGATGTGATGAAAAATCACCTCCAGCGAAACCACATCTTCGGAAAAGTGAAAAGTGTTGAGTCTCAGACCTTCTACCTCCATAACGACTCCATACCGGTGTCCGACACGTCTGACATTGCGAATCTCATTCAGGGCCTCGCCCCCGACTCCTATTCTAACCAGCAATACTCTTCAGACGGATACCTAACCGACTATGTCAAACTCGACGAGTCGCAAGACACTCTGCTTGTGCGCCATTACAAATACCATCCGGACGCACTTCTCGAATCTTGGGAGGAGTTTTCCGGTTCGGGGAAAAGGCTCACCAACGGCGAGTATTCCTACGACCGCAACAGGTTCCTTGAGTCGGAACGCATCTTCAAGGACGATTCCCTGGTGATGTTGTTCAAGTACACAACTGACGGAATCGGCAACATTACATCATCAACACAAACCTTCGGTAATGTGAGCGCCAGGACCGAAACACGCTACAATGAATCCGGCCAGCCTGTGCAGATTGTAGAATACGAGCCCGACGGCAAGGTGTTCAAGACGGCCAAAATCGAGTACGACAACTACGGCGACGAGGTTAACAGGTGCGTGTACAAGTCGGGAAACCAGATGATTGAGTACACATACAACAAGTACGACCAGGCCGGCCGCCAGATACAGACCATTTACGAGGATCGTATCCACGATGTCAGGGAGTATCGTTATTATTTCTCTTATGACAAACACAAAAACTGGAAGTATGAGGTATGTTGCGTTGACGGTCTCATTGTTTACGTCAGGTCAAGACATATAAACTATTACGAATTTTAGAAAATAAAAGCAAATAGCTATGGATTTGAGTAAGATTTTATCAATCACAGGAAAGAACGGACTTTTCAAGTTCATCTCGAAGACACCAAACAGTTTTATTGTCGAGGGGTTGGAAGACGGGAAGCGTTTCCCCGCTTTCTCGAGCGACGGCGTGGCATCCTTGGACAATATTGCGATTTTCACCGACACCGACGAAATTCCGCTCACCAAGGTTTTTCAGAACATTTTTCAGAAAGAGGGCGGGAAGAGCATAGATGTTCCCAAGGACAACGGCGCGATAAAGTCGTATTTTGCCGAGATTCTCCCCGAGTATGATCGCGACAGGGTTTACGTGTCGAACATGAAGAAAGTGTTCCACTGGTACAACATCCTCGTGAGCCACAACCTTGTAGATATGGAAGAGCCGGAGCAGGAGAACGTCTCGGAGGGGCAGGAAAACCAATAATACAGGCATGAGTGGCATTTTGCGCGAAACAAAGGCCTGGCACTTGTGGGTTACGGTCGTGGCCGTAGTCCTGGCGGGTCTCGGCGTGTTCCTATACTACCTGTTCTTCCGCCAGTCGGAGAGTGATGTGGTGGAGTGCGTGCCTCCAGACGCTGTTTTTGTCTTCGACATCAACGACAACGGCGACTTTGCGTCAAAGGCCTCGTCGTTCGCAGTTTACCTGAACGAAATCTTTGCGTTGGACGCGCTTCCAGCCTTTGAAACAATGTGTTCCAAAGTTAATCCCGTTGACCCGAGATTCACAATCTCAGCGCACAGGCAGGATTCGGAGATGAAGCTCCTTTTCAACTTGCGCGCCTCGAAATCGGAGTTCAAAAAGCTGCTCAGGGCACTCAAGATAGACCAGAAAAACTACACTGTCTTCGAGAACTGCAGGATATACACATACGGGACTGACTTCCAGAATATGAAGTTCACGTACAGCAACAATGTCATTTCGTTCTCAACTGACCCTGGACTGCTCAAGAAGGCCATACTCCAGCAGATTCATCCTAAAAAGATATTCTCTGACGAGAACTTCGGCAAGGTTTATGGGATTTCAGAGAAGAACAGGAAACAGAACTGGTTGTTTGTTGATCAGGCCATGTACCTCGACTTCCTTAAGGATTACCTGAACCGGGACGACATGGAGGGCTTCATTTCGGAGTTGCCGAAGGCTTCGTGGTCGTGCTACCAGATAAGGTTTTCCAAGAATGAGATCTTCTTTTCAGGATACGCCCTTGCCGACGGTGCGCCTGCTTCTGTTGTGGTGGGCAACGGCTTCGACCTTGCGCCAAGCATACCATCCAGGGTTAAGAGGCTCTCACGGTATGAGACTCTCGGCTCCGACGACGTGTTCGGGCTGTCAGGTGTGAAACTCTCCCGAGGCGGCATAGCCTCAAGGCTGCCGTTTCAGGAGGTTTGTGTTTTTACCTATCGGAGCGACACAAGTTACGTGACGATGGCTGCGGCTCTCCCGGATTCCACGGTGTCGGTGCTTTCGTTCTACTCGGGTGAGAATGTCTCCGACTCGTTGCTCCGCGCCACAGTGGACAACATCTACCCGGTACCTTCAGACATCTTATCGAGACTGCTGCCTGTTGTGGGCGACACGGTGAGGTGGTTTGCGGAGACGGGAGGCGCCTTTGTGTTTTCAGGCTCGCGGCAGGAACTCGCCGCCTACAGGAAGACAATCGGCAGGAATGAGGTTTTGTCGAACAACACAACTTTCGGTCTCATATCCGATGCGGTGGCGTCTTCGGCGGTGCGGGAGTTCACGCTCTTCAACGACAAGGATGACCCGTATTTCTACAAAAAACTCTCTGAAAAAGGCCGTGGCAGCATTGTGTGGCAGAATATCCGTGCGTTTTCGTTGAGTTACGGCTCGTCGTCAGACAAAGAGTTTGTCCCCGTCAATGTTTACATTTTGTTCCAGTAGCAGTATAATGCAAATCAAGGCTTTTCTAATACTCGTTATTTTGTCCGCATATTTGCAGATCTCCCAGGCACAGGACGGAGTGCACACTTTCCATGCCGGGGTGGGGGCAGGCTTGAATGCCTCGCAGATCTCGGGCGACGACCTTGCAGGATTCAACAAGATGGGCGCGTCGGCAGGCATTTTCGTCAACCGCGCGGTTGTGCCTTCGGGAAGGCTCGCGGTTCAGATGGAGATAGACTTCTCGATGAAAGGCAGCCATTCAAAGGCCTCTTCTGCCAATGTGACAAACAACTTCTACGTGCTGAACCTTTGGTATGTCGAAGTTCCTGTTCTTCTCAAGTGGTCAGCCGGACGATGGACGATGTGGGGAAAGCCGTTCCAGTTCGACCTTGAGGCCGGCCCTGCGGTCGGAGTGAGGGTCTATCAGCACGAGCGCGAGGCTTCAGGGCCGATTGTCGGGCGTCCGGACTTCAGGCACTTCGAGTTCTCAGCCCTGGCCGGAGTGTCGTTCCGGATCTCCGACAGGCATGGCGTAGGGCTAAGATACAGCAATTCGTTCATACCGGTCAGAGTCCCGACTTGGGTTTATGGCAGGGCGGTGAAGAAGCAGTTCAACTCAGTGCTCACAATTGCTTACGATTACACTTTCAATTAGAATTTAATAGAAGATATTATGTCAAGAAATGTCAGATGTTTGATAATAGGGTCAGGGCCTGCCGGATACATGGCGGGCGTTTACACATCACGTGCCGACCTCAAGCCCCTTCTTGTTGAGGGTATGCAGCAGGGCGGACAGCTGACCATAACCAACGAGGTTGAGAATTTCCCCGGATTTCCAGGTGGCGCCGGCGGTCAGGTCATCATGGACAAGCTGCGCGAGCAGGCTTTGGCTCTCGGCGTGGAGATGATTGCCCGCAGTGTTGTTGAGGTCGACTTCAGCAAGCGACCATTCCGCTGCCGCCTCGACGACGGCGAGGATGTTGTGGCCGAGACAGTGATCGTGGCCACGGGCGCAAGCGCACGCTGGCTCAAGCTTCCAGGCGAGGATGAATACCGCGGCTTCGGAGTTTCCACATGTGCCACATGCGACGGCAATTTCTTCAGGAAAAAGACAACGGCGGTGATAGGCGGCGGCGATACAGCCCTTGAAGACGCCATTTACCTCTCAAACCTCTGCGAAAAAGTTTATATAGTGCACCGCCGCGACACGTTCAGGGGCACGATGGCTTTGCAGAAAGTAGTGAAAAGCACCTCTAACATCCAGATCCTGTGGAACAGCATTCCGCTTGAGATTGAAGGCGAGAAACAAGGTTTCATGAAGAAGGTAACCGCGCTGAAGGTACAGAACACTGTTTCCGGAGAAGAAAGCCGTATTGCCGTCGACGGCGTGTTCGAGGCAATCGGCGTTGTGCCGGCAACAGAACTCTTCGTTAACCAACTCGACATGAACGAACAAGGCTATATTATAACAAAACCCGACAGCACCGCCACGAGTGTGGAAGGCGTTTTTGCCGCAGGCGACGTGCAGGACCCCGTCTTCAGGCAGGCGGTGATAGCCGCCGGCACCGGAAGCATGGCAGGCATCGAGTGCGCCCGTTTTCTGCTTGAGAATTAAATTTCCAGACCAAAATGAAAGAATCTGAAGAATATCAGAACCAGGAACTTTTGAAGGACCTGACCCAGAAGGAATATGAGTATGGGTTTGTGTCAGACATCGACATCGAGGAGTTCCCGAAAGGACTCAGCGAGGATATAATACGCAGGATCTCCGCAAGGAAGGATGAGCCGGAATGGCTGCTCGAGTTCAGACTCAAGGCCTACCGACACTGGCTCACAATGGAAGAGCCTGACTGGGGGCATCTCGAGTTTGAAAAGCCGAACTACCAGGACATCAGGTATCTGGCTATACCGAAACGGAAAAAGCAACTTTCGTCGTTGGACGAAGTCGACCCTGAACTTCTTGACACCTTCAACAAACTGGGAATATCGTTGGATGAGCAGAAGATGCTGTCGGGGGTGGCTGTTGACGCGGTTATGGATTCGGTATCCGTGAAGACGACCTTCACCGACACGCTCAAGAAGCACGGGATAATTTTCTGCTCTTTCGGGGAGGCCGTGAAGCAGTATCCTGAGCTCGTGAGGCAGTATATTGGCACCGTGGTGCCATACACCGACAACTTCTTCGCCGCCCTCAACTCAGCCGTATTCAGCGAAGGCTCGTTCTGCTACATACCCAAGGGTGTGCGCTGTCCCATTGAACTCTCGACCTATTTCCGCATCAACGCGGCCAACACCGGGCAATTCGAGCGCACGCTTCTCATAGCCGACGAGGGCGCATACGTAAGTTACATGGAAGGCTGCACCGCGCCCCAGCGCGACGAGAACCAGCTACACGCCGCCGTGGTGGAACTGATAGCAGTGAAGGACGCCGAAATCAAGTACTCGACTGTTCAAAACTGGTACCCCGGCGACAAAAACGGCAGAGGCGGAATTTACAACCTCGTGACCAAACGAGGCCTCTGCAAGGGCGCCAACTCCAAGATTTCCTGGACACAAGTGGAGACCGGCTCCGCAATAACGTGGAAATACCCGGGATGCATACTTCAGGGCGACAATTCAGTGGGCGAGTTCTATTCCGTGGCTGTGACAAACAATTTCCAACAGGCCGACACCGGCACCAAGATGATTCATCTCGGACGAAACACGCGCAGCCTTATAGTTTCCAAGGGTATATCTGCCGGACACAGCCAAAACAGCTACAGAGGACTTGTAAGAGTGGCCAAGAACGCGGAAAATGCACGCAATTTCTCACAGTGCGATTCCCTGTTGATGGGAAGCGAATGCGGCGCGCATACATGGCCGGATCTCCAGTGCGACAATTCCTCCTCGATTCTCGAGCATGAAGCCACAACATCGAAGATTTCCGACGAACAGCTCTTCTACTGCCAGCAGCGCGGCATCGACCAGGAGAACGCGGTGAGCCTTATCGTGAACGGATATGCCAAAGAAGTTCTCAGCAAACTACCGATGGAATTCGCAGTGGAAGCCCAAAAGCTGTTGTCAATAACTTTGTCGGGGTCTGTCGGATAATAGCTATGGAGTGGTATCCAGCCATAGTTGTTCACGGCTTTCGCAACGGAAGGAAGTTCGGATTCCCCACTGCTAACCTGTCGGGCGATGCAATGCGGAAAATTGCCCCAGGAGTATATGCCGCAATCGTCAATGTTGATGGGAAATGTTATAAAGGAATGCTTTATGTCGGCACAAGACCTACGCTCGACTTACGCGGAACAACATTTGAAATACATATCCTCAATTTCAACGACAACATCTATGGGAAGAATTTGGCCTTCGCAATTGTGGCCCGCCTGCGCGACGAACAGCGTTTCAATTCAGTGCGTGAACTGATTGATCAACTTCATGTTGACCGCTCCGAGGTTGACAAGTTTGTTGATTTGGATAGGTTTGATTCATTCGGATATATCAATCTAGATAATGAACAAGATTGAATTTGCGGCACTGCTGATTGTTGTTCTTCTGTCAGGCGTAGAGGCGTTTTCCCAGCGTGTTAAGCCGGTAAGATACGCTTCCGACGACGACGGACACGTCTATACCTCTGTTGATGAAGCTGTAAACTCAGGAGAGACGGTTTACAGGCTAAAACTCACAAAGTTGCAGAACAGGGATTCATTGCCGGAAGAGGTCTTCGACTTTGCGGAGTTGAGGGAGCTTACCGTGAAAGGTGTCAGGCTCTGTATCCTTAACAGGAACATCTCCAAACTCAAGCATTTGAAAATCTTGAATTTGGACAGGAACAAGCTGGTTCGCCTTCCCGAGACATTGTGTGAACTGTCGGAATTGGAGTCTCTTGTGATTTCTCGGAACATGATTGAGTCGCTTCCCGACAGTATAGGGAATATGAAGTCGCTTAAAGTCATAGACGCGTGGGATAACCCGCTGTATGTACT
This sequence comes from uncultured Bacteroidota bacterium, assembly GCA_902796805.1. Classification (GTDB taxonomy): domain Bacteria; phylum Bacteroidota; class Bacteroidia; order Bacteroidales; family WCHB1-69; genus F23-D06. Next base: position 65,013 of record CADBQG010000028.1, on the reverse strand, counting down.
TCCGCAATCCATAGTGAAGTTGCGAAAGAATCTCAATATTGTGGATTTGAGACAGATACCGCTCACAAAATGGGAGTATGAGGCCATGGAAGAGTTGTTGCCAAACACAGTTATCATGTTTACAAATATCTGCGAATGCGAAAACAGGCGTGAACACAACTGATTTACATCTTGTTTTTTTTAACGATGTAACTTCTTCGGATTTCATTTTTTTATTTCATCCGTGTGAAATTTTTATTTACTTTTGCGCTGTGTTTTTTAATTAAGAAATCAGGTTATGAAAACCAAGTACATCGATTTGATTACTCAGACATACGAATTCCCGCAAGAGGAGTTCAAGGTTGAGGATGGAGAGCTTTTCTTCAACGACGTGCCGCTCATGGACATCATCAAACAGTATGGCACCCCGCTTAAAATCACCTATCTGCCCAAGATTTCCTCCAACATACAGAAGGCGAAGCGCTGGTTCAACGTGGCTATTGCAAAGGCCGACTACAAGGGATCGTACCACTACTGCTACTGCACGAAGAGCTCCCATTTCGAATTCGTAATGGCGGAGGTGCTTAAGAACGACGTGCACATCGAGACCTCGTCGGCCTTCGACATAAACCTGATAGAGACCCTTCATGAGAACGGCATGTTCGACAAGGACAACTATATAATCTGCAACGGTTTCAAAAAGCAGGTGTACATCGACAACATTGCCGACATTCTCGAGAAAGGATATTGCAATACAATCCCTGTCCTTGACAGCAAGAAGGAGTTCGAGATGTTGGAGAAGAACCTGAAGACCCCTTGTCAGGTGGGCATACGCATCGCCTCCGAGGAGGAGCCGAGGTTCGAATTCTACACTTCGAGGCTCGGCATACGCTACAACGACGTGATTCCTTTTTACAGGGAGAAGATAAAGAACAACCCGAAATTCAAGCTGAAGATGCTCCATTTTTTCATCAACACGGGCATCCACGACACTGCTTATTACTGGAATGAACTCACCAAGTGCGTGAACTTGTACTGCGACCTTAAGAAAATCTCGCCCGAACTCGACTCGCTCAACATCGGCGGCGGTTTCCCCATCAAGAACTCTCTGTCGTTCGACTATGACTACGAATACATGGCCGAGGAGATTGTCTCTCAAATAAAGCAGATTTGCCAGCGTGAGGGCGTTCAGGAACCTGACATTTTCACCGAGTTCGGTTCGTTCACAGTAGGGGAGGCGAGCGCCGTGCTCTTCTCGGTGCTGCAGCAGAAGCGCCAGAACGACCGCGAGCTGTGGAACATGATAGACAGTTCGTTCATGACAACGCTCCCCGACGCCTGGGCCATCAACCAGCAGTTTATAATATTGGCTGTCAACAACTGGGACAAGGAGTATGAGCGCGTGTTCCTCGGCGGTCTCACCTGCGACAGCCACGACTACTACAATTCCGAGGCTCACCTTAACGCGGTGTTTCTTCCTCACATAGATTCCGAGAACTACCCATCATCGCAAGGCACCGATGAACTCCAGTACATTGGCCTCTTCAACACGGGTGCCTACCAGGAGGCCCTCGGCGGCTACGGCGGCATACAGCATTGCATGACTCCCGCTCCCAAACACATCATAATATACCGTGACGAGGACAATGAGATTTGCACCAAACTTTTCGCCAAGGAGCAGAGTTACAAGTCGATGCTTAAAATTTTGGGCTATTAGCGGAACTTTACAAAAAAAGTGTATTTTTGCAGCGGGTAAGTCTTATGCGATCTGCTCCCTTATAACTCCCCCAGGACAGGAATGTAGCAAGGGTATTAAGGTTGTAGCGATGCGATATAAGTAGCTTACCCTTCTTTTTTTCTGCTATATGTTATTGAAGATTTTTCCTGAAAACCCAAATCCCAAGGCAATAGGCCGAGTTGTGGAGTGCCTCAACGACGGCGGTATAGTGATTTACCCCACAGACACTATATACGGCATCGGATGCGACATCTTCAAACCCAAGAGCGTTGAGCGCATCCTCTCGATAGTGGGGAAGAAGGACAAGAAAAACGCGCTGACGTTCATCTGCCACGACCTCAGCAACCTTTCCGACTACACCAAGCCTATCGACAACAGTCTATTCAAGGTCATGAAGAGGGTGCTGCCCGGGCCGTACACTTTCATCCTCGAAGCCAACAACAGTGTCCCCAAACTCCTGCAGAGCAACAAGCGTACCGTTGGCATCAGGATCCCCGACAATCCGATAGTTCAGGAAATTGTAAAGGTGCTCGGCCATCCCATACTCTCCACTTCTGTGAAGGACGACGACGAGATAATAGAATACACTACCGATCCCGAACTCATTTACGAGCGCTACGGCGACCTTGTGGACATAGTCATCGACGGCGGTTACGGCGACAACGTGCCATCAACGGTTCTCGACTGCACCGGCGGCGAGATTGAAGTGGTCAGGGAAGGCAAGGGCGACATCTCTGTTTTGTAAACGTATGGCAAATGACACCGTTTGTGCAATAGCAACGCCGCCCGGAACCGGTGCTACCGCGATGATAAGAGTTTCGGGTCCTGGCGCTTTCAACTTGGTTGCCCGCTTGCTCCCTGATGATTTCGATTTTATAGGACTTCCGGCAAACACCGCCAAATACACCACTGTTTATGACAAATCGTGTGAACCTTCGGGTTCGTCGTATACAATAATTGACAGGGTGATTCTAACCAAGTTCGTGTCGCCGCATTCATTCACCGGCGAGGATGTCGTGGAGATCAGCTGCCATGGGTCTGTTTTCATCCAAAGGAAAATTGTCGGACTCCTAATCCAGTGTGGCTGCCGCATGGCTTTGCCGGGCGAGTTCACGCAGCGAGCATTCATGAGCGGCAAACTCGACCTCCCGCAGGCCGAGGCGGTCGCCGACCTCATAAACGCCCAGTCGGAGAGTGCGCACGCTTTGGCAATGCGCCAGCTTCAGGGCGGCCTTTCTTCAAGACTCGCTCTTCTTCGCGATGAATTGCTCGAACTCGCTTCACTTGTGGAACTTGAGCTCGATTTCAGCGAGGAGGATGTGGAATTCGCCGACAGGGAACGCCTTTCGCTCCTTCTCGACAATATTGAGGATGAAGTGGAGACGTTACTCAAGAGTGTCAGGTCAGGAAACCTCATTAAACGCGGCGTCCCGGTGGCCATTGTCGGCAGTCCAAATGTAGGCAAGTCAACGTTGATGAACGCGATACTGCAGAAAGAGAGGGCTATTGTGTCGGATCTGCCTGGCACAACACGCGACACGGTGGAAGATTTTTTCACCATAAACGGTGTTCTCTTCCGTTTTATCGACACTGCAGGTATAAGGGTTTCAGACGACGTTGTGGAGACCATAGGTATTGAGCGCACAATGAAGGCAGTATCGGAGGCCCGTGTCCTGATTTATGTGTTCGAGGCCGGGACTCCCGCCAAAGAAGTCTCTGAACAACTCTCGGAACTCAAGTCCCGGTCCGGATTTGAAGACACCTCCATTATTCTCGTCGCAAACAAATGCGACAAGGCAGGGGTTTTCAACTGTGAAGTCGGTGACGCAGTCTGCTTGTCGGCCAAGTCAGGGAAGAACGTTGACATACTGTTGCGGAGGGTGTATGCCGCGGTTGACGGACTTGCTGCTGACGTATCAACGGTTGCTAACGAACGCCATTACAGTCATCTATGCAGGATGTTGGAAGCTCTGCGCGAGGCGAAAGCCGGAATCGCCGACGGTAAGACAGCCGACATTTTAGCCGAGGACATACGCTCGATGCTCGACGACCTCGGCATGATTACGGGTGCCGTTTCCTCAGAAGACATATTGGAAAACATCTTCGGGAAGTTCTGTATAGGCAAGTGAAGAAGCCGTCAGTCGTAGAATTTCCAATTCAACCCCAACTCCATGTTCAGACCTTGCATCGGATAGTCGGGTGTGGTGATATACTTGAAGCTGATCAGGCCTGCCATCAGGTTTCCTCCGCGTATGAAAAACGACAGCCGCTTTACTTTCAGTGCTATGTGGGCGTTGATGTACAAGTAGTTGCCTGTGGCTATCCGTTGCTGCGAGTAGAAGCGGTGCAGTATCGGACTGTAGCCGTCAGCCATGTACAGTGTGTTGTACATCAGGTCGAGTCCTATCTGAATGTTTAGCTTTCTCCTGAAGACTTTTGTATGGTACGCCGCGCTGAGTTTGCCGGCAAACAGTGGCACCGTAACCGCCTGGTTTGTGGAATGCTGCAGTGCAAGGTTTGCGTCCAGGGAGAAATTCTTTATGCGGAGGGGGGCAAAGGCTGTTATCTGTATCACCTGAATCTGCTTTTCAGACTGTGTGGGCATAAGACCGTCGTTGAGGTATGCGTAGTTGCCAAGGTTGTAGAATGAAAATCCTGCCTTGTATCCGAAAATTGTCCAGTTGGCGCTTGCATGGAAGATGTTCTCCTTCTTTAAACTGTTCTCCCACATGTTGTTGTTTCCATAATATGATGTGAGGATGTAGTCGGGCGACCGCCTGTCGAAGGCGAACTCGACATCCACGTAGTGGCGGTGCCTTTTGTTTATGATGAACCTTGCCCCGGCGGTCGCAGAGGCGTCGTTGTTGTTGTACCCGAAGAAGGTGTATGCCATGTCGCCGTACAGTTCCCACACCTTGAACAGCCTGGTCGACACCCTGCCGAACACGGTCAGGTTGTTCCCTATGTGGCGCGGGGCTACGGCGTTGATGTACTCGTGGCGCACACCGCCGGCAAACCTCAGGTAGTAGTTCTGGCCGCTCACAGTGTCAACCGGACTGTAGTTCGACCACTGGATGGCGTTGGATATTTTGGTGAATTTGATGGAGTCGTTTGTTGTGTCGGTGTTCATGTAGTAGATGTCCTTGTAGTATATGTTGTTGAGGTCGTGATCGAAGAACTTGCTGTTCAGATGGTCGGCCCTGAATGTGTGCGACACCGTGCCGAAGTAGCGCCCGCTGCCGGATTTCAGGTTTACATAGTTTGTCAGCATTCCTGAATGCTGGTTGATGTTCGACATGCCGTTGGTGAACATGATGGGGAAACTGGTGAGTATATTGTTCTCCTTTCTCTCTTTAGGACTTCTGTTGGTAAACTCGCTGGAGTTCTTCAGTCCGCCGTTCTCTCCGAATTTTCCATGGTTGAATATATACCCTCCCACGAAGCCGTATATCTTGCCCGGGGTCTCGTATCTGAGGATGGCATCCATGTTGAAGCGGTTCACACTCTGGTTAAGAAAGTATCCGGAATTCCGCCCTCCGTCCATGTTCACCGAGAAGTCGACCTGCCTCACGCGCTGCGCGTGGGTTGCCTTGAAGGCAATCTCGTCGACGATGCCGTAGTAGATGCAGATGTCCGAAAATGATGTCTTCAGGTTGTACAGCTTCAAGTCGTCTAAAGTCTTGAAATAGAGAGGGTAGGGTAGGTGTGTCATGGAGAACCCGTCGGGGCGGTGAGTGTTGAAAACCATGGACTTGTGGGCTTGCCCGTTGATACCCAAAGACTGGTACAGGTTGCCTGTGTGGAGAAGCGGGTCGTAGTCGGCAGTGTGGAAGAGCGATGTGTCGATTGGCGTGTATGTTATCGGGTTGAACTTTATTGTGGGGAATCTGCCGGTGGATGTGGGCAGGTAGTCGGGTGAGTAGGCCATTGAGGAATCGATGGCCGCCTGCTGGTCTTCGGCGCTCTGGCAGTGCGCCTTTGCGACTGTCAGCATAAAGACAGCTGCCATGATGATTCCGAGAAGAAAATCCCGTGTTCCAGTTATGCTCATCTGTTTCGTCTTATCTGTTTTTGTTCAAGTCCCAGAGCGTTATCATCTTATACAGGAGTGAGGCCGCCATCACGTCGGAGACCTTGTCGCCGGGCTGCGGGCAGAGCTCCACAATGTCGAAGGCCACCACGTTCCGTCTCGAGAAGACCTTTCCGAGAAACTCGAGAGTGGGGTACCATTGCAGGCCGCCAGGCTGCGGTGTCCCTGTGGCGGGAAGCACCGAAGGGTCGAAGCCGTCAAGATCCACGGTGATGTACACGTTCTCGGTGAGCCTTCCGAGAGCCTTCTCCATCCAGTCTGACGAGCCGTGTATGTTGTGGGCGTAGAAGATGTTTTCAGCGACAACGTTGTGGAGTTCTTCGGAGCAAACGCTGCGGATTCCCACCTGCACTACGTTGGCAACCTCTTGGGCGCGCCGCATGACACAAGCGTGGTTGTATGGCGAACCGTGGTAACTGTCGCGAAGGTCGGCGTGGGCGTCTATTTGAAGCACTGAAAGCCCGCTGTGTTTCTCGGCAACAGCCCTGATTGCGCCCACCGACACGGAATGTTCCCCGCCGGTCAGTATAGTTCTCTTGCCGAGCGCCGCGAAATGAAACACTCTGTCGTAAACAGAGCGTACCATCTTCTCCGGCGAACTCAGGTCGTATTCGTGACGGTCGGTGTGTATGCCAGACTTCCAAGCCTCGTGGTTGTATTGTATGTCGTATAGCTCGAGGCTGTCAGAGGCGTCGAGTATTGCCTGCGGGCCTCTGTCTGCCCCTTTTACAAAAGTGCTTGTGCCGTCGTAGGGGACACCCAATATGACATATTCCGCTGAATCCAAATTGTAGAGGGACTCGTCGTCGAAATCGAGGAAGTTGTCCATTTTTCTGACCATAGATATTGTTTTGAATTTTGATAAGGGTTAAGCTGCAACCTTGGCGATTTGAAAGAAGAGGTCTGTGAACACCAGCGAGGCGTTGCCGTTCCTCATTATGTGGTATACGGCCTTGTTGCATAGTTCGTAGATCTGGGAAATTTGCTTGAGTTGCAGTTTGCCGGCGAAGTTGTCAAGTACGGTCTGCTCCCCGCGCGTTACCTTTGCCACGCCCCTGTTGCCTGTATTGTTGAGGAGTATGTTCCTCAGCATTCCGAGCGAGAATACGAGGAACTGTTTCTGCTGTTCCCTTCCTTGCGCGACGATGGCGGCTATCGCCTCGGAAACCGCAGGGTAGTTGATTTCGGCGAGGCTTCTTCTGTTGGCCATGGCGCAGGCGCTTCCGAAGAACAGCCCGAACTGCTCCACAAGCGCGGCCTCGTCCTCGTCGTCGGTGGCTATTTGGTGCGCCTTGATGTAGTCGCCGTCGGCGATGATGGCAATGTCGGCGGCGTCATCTCCGTTCATCGTCGGAAACTCCTTGAGCAGCAGATCCGCAACCTCGGAGTCTTGGAGTTTTGGAATCTTCAGCAGCTGTGTGCGGGATAATATTGTGTTCAGAATCTTGTCAGGCTCTTCGGAGATGAGGATGAAGATGGACTTGTCTTCCGGCTCCTCGAGTGTCTTGAGGAGTTTCGGCGCCGCGTCTCTGTAGAGTTTGTCGGCCGCCCACAGGATGTAAACCTTGTATCTGTTCTGGAAGGCCCGCATACTGTTGTGGTAGAGTATGTTGGAACAGTCGCGGATGTTTATGCTCGGCTGCTTGTTCTCGCCTTTCAGTATGTTTACCCATGAGTTGGTGTTCACGAAAAAGTTCTTGTTAATGGCGAAATCCCTGAATTCGTTGATGAGTTTGGAAGACTCCGGCTCCTTCTTGACATTCTCGGTTATGCAGTTCGGGAAGTAGAGGTGCAGGTCGGGGTGGGCGAGGCCGGCGTATTGCCTGCACGAGGGACATTCGCCGCAAGAGTCGTTGTCGGTGGGGTTCTCGCAGCAGAGGTACTGGCCGAGTGCTATGGCCAAGGCGAGGGCGTGGCTTCCTGGCTGCGCCAGGAAGAACTGGGCGTGAGCTATCCTGCCCGAATGCACGAGCCCGAGCAGCTTGTCCTTCAGCGACTGGTCAACATATACGTCTTTGAATTGCATTGGTCATTTTGTTTGGTGTTTTATCTTATCGAGCCAGCTGCGGTCGTTGGAGTTTTCGTAGTTCTCGAGCTTGCGGAAAAGTTCGTCAAGATCGTTGGCCGTTACCAGCAGGCTGTGGTGGAATGGCCGCAGGAAGCCTTCTTCCATGAACTTGTCGAGCTGCTTTAGAAGATGGTCGTAGAACCCGAGATAGTTGTAGACTGCCACAGGCTTGCTGTGGAGTCCGAGCTGGGCGTCTGTAATCATTTCGAACAGTTCGTCCATGGTGCCGTAGCCGCCTGGGAACACCACGAAAGCGTCGGCCTTCTCTTCGAGGAGTTGCTTGCGCTCGCTCATCGAGTCCACAATTATCATCTCCGTCAGGTTTGTTGCAAGGACAGCCCCTTCTTTGAAGAAGCGCGGTGCAACGCCAATGACTTTCCCTCCCTCTTCGAGGGACGCTTCCGCCGCTGCCCCCATCAGCCCTATCGAGCCTCCGCCGTAGTATATCGTTATTCCGCGCTTTGCGCAAAGCCGCCCGAACTTGCGAGCCTCCTTAGCATAGGCCGGGTTTTTGCCGGCCGACGAACCGCAGTAAAGCGCCAATGATTCATGTTTCATATCACTTCAAGTTTTGTGAGTGTGTGGTAAAAGACCGATACCAGAAGGTATCCGAAAATAATCAGCGGGAAAGAGCCGAGCCTGAACATCAGAAACAGAGCTATTCCCACAAAGAGTATTATGTACCTCGCCACGTTCATGCCCGTCGGCCTGAAGTCCTTGAATTTCATTGACAGCATGTTTATGGGGCTGACGAGCAGCAGCGCGAAGGCAACGGCAAAGAACAGCACAACCCAGTAGTTGTGAAGTATTGACACATAGTCGGATGACGCCGGTATGAAGCCTAAGAATAGGGCGTTGGCCGGGGTCGGCAACCCTATGAAGTTCTCATTCTGGCGTGTGTCGGTGTTGAAACGGGCTAACCGAACGGCGGAGAGGGCCGGCACAAGGAACACGGCGTACTTAAGGTACGGCACCACAGACCCCTGCATCGACGGGGGCATCTGGAGGTAACACTCAGACAGCCACCGGTAAACAATCATCGTGGGCGCGACACCGAAAGAGACCACGTCGGAGAGCGAATCGAGTTCTTTCCCGATGACAGATGTTACTTTCAGGATTCTCGCGCTCAACCCGTCGCAGAAGTCGAAAATAGCCGAAACCACTATCCATACGGCCGCAAAGGTAAGGTTCCCGTTTAAGGATGCGATGATCGAGAAGCAGCCGCACACAAGGTTGAGGCATGTTATTGTGTTGGGAATGTGCCTTATGATTCCTGTTTTCATCTCGCCCGGCTATTTTAGTACCCAATACTGTTGGTTGACGTTCTTGGCGAACGACTCCGCCTCGTCCTCGGTGTCGAACACGCCGATGCACACCCTGAGGTTCTTTACGCCGTCCTGCATCACTATCACTGGCGAATATTTGTCCAACCCCTTGTGCCTGATGTGGTTCTCTACATCCTTCTCTGTGTAGAAACTGCCGGCGATGGCATAATATCGTCCCTCCTTGAACCGGATATAGTCGTATTTCCCGTCAACGGTCTTCTTCACAACCTCCGGCTCTTGTTTTTCAGGAACTGTTTCTTCATATCCTTCAACTTCCGTTGTGTCTGGCTCGAGAACAAACGAAGTGTCAGCCGCAAGAGGTAAGGCGCTTTCGCTGACAGTGTCGGTTTGCTCTGTATTAGTGGAGTCTTTCCTAAATCTGCTCCACTGTTCAAGAAGCCTGTCCTTGAACACGAATCCGAGTGTGAGAAGGACAACAGCCAGCAGGAGAAGCACCCAGAGCCACGCCATTCTGCGCTTCCTGTCGCCACCGTGCGAGGTTGTGGCATCCGTACCTTGGCCGTCGTCGGCACTGTCCGTGTCGACGATGTCGTCGTCAACGTCCGTTTCGTCTTCGTCAGATTCGTCATCAGGTTCGCCGGATGATTGCACGTTTGCGACGCTGGCGTTCTCTGCGCTTTCAGTCGGCTTGTCGGCTATGGCGTCGCTATGTTCGGCGATTTCCTGTCCTTGCGCTTGTGTTTGTTCCTCAGCGTCTGAACCTTCAGATTCTTCTTCTATTACAGCAGGCCCGTTCTCTTGAGGCCTCTCAGTTTCGGTTTCTTCGGGCGGCGTGCCGGCCTCAGTCGAAGGCTGTTCTTGGCAAGGCGTTTCTTCCGGAATTGGGGAGACAGGAATTGTGTCTTCTGAGACAGGGATGGCCTCCTCTGCAACTGCCGGTTCAGGCTGTTGTGAGTCAGAAGCGTGCTTGTCGGGTTCAGAGCCTCCTTCCTCGGTTTCCGCGATTTCTTCAGTGGTGTTGAGGAGCCGCTTCACCTCTATTGGCTCGAAGGTCTCGAACCTTGCGTTGAGTTCTGGTATGAAGTCGCACTGGAAAGCTATCCTCCCCTTTTTGTCGAGCATGAAGGTGCCGAAGCCTTCAAACGACACCGACTTGTTGTTCCGCAGGGCTGTGAGGAGTTCCTCTTTCCAGACGCTTATTTCCTCATTGGCTTCTGTGAACAGGCACTTTCTTTCCCTGCTGACAGTGTCGGCGAGGGAGAAGCTGTTGGCCGGGTCCTGGTTCTGCGTGAACACCACCTCGTTGAACGGCGGGTGAAAGATCTTTCCGTCGGAGAAGGCGTGTCTGAGGCGCACGGTGAAGTCGCCAAGGCCGTCAATCACGACGGTGTCTCCATTGTGCAGTGTCTTGACAATGTAGTCTATCATCATTTTATGAGTTTGTCCTTTATAAGTTCAAGGTCTTCAGGTGTGTCGACTCCGATGCCCTCGTAGTCGCATTCCAGGACCCTTATGCTGTATCCGTTCTCGAGCCAGCGCAGCTGCTCAAGTTTCTCGCAAAGTTCCAGTCTGGATGGCCGCAGTTCAGTAATCTTCTTCAGCGTGCCGAACCGGTAGGCGTAAATCCCAACGTGTCTCAGGATATGCGGCGGCTCGGAGGAGGCATCTCTGCGGTATGGTATGGGAGCGCGGCTGAAGTACAGGGCATTGCCGTTCAGGGCTGTTACAACCTTCACCGAGTTGGGGTTTTCGGCAGGCGTTTTGGTTGCGGAAGAGTTGGCCAGGGTGGCGATGCAGACCTCTTTCTCGCTGAATGCCGAGGTGAGCAACGAGATCTCCCTGCCGGAGATGAAGGGCTCGTCGCCCTGGATGTTCACGATTACGTCGTCGTTGCCCGGACTGAAGTGTTCGGCGGCCTCGCGGCACCTGTCGGTCCCGGAGGGGTGGTGCGGAGACGTCATGACCACAGTGCCGCCGAAGCTCTCAACGCAGTCGGCGATGCGCCGGTCGTCAGTGGCCACGGCAACATGTTTCAGACTTGCCCCCATCACCCGTTCGTACACGCACTCTATCAGGGTTTTCGATCCGATGCGCGCCAAAGGCTTGCCGGGAAACCTCGAGGAGGCGTATCTGGCGGGAATTATTCCTATGGCGTTATTCTCCATTGAATTTGTTGTTTTATTTCAATAGTTTGATTTTCAAATGTTTGTTGTACTTTGTGCAAAGTATATAATAAGGGCGTAAAGATACAATTTATATTTGTATGAATGGACATTATTGGTCAAATAATATGAGTGTTTCTTCTTTTCTTTAAACTGCTGTTGGTCATAAAAATCGAATTGTATTGTTTTTTTTTGCACTTTTGCGGCTTGTTAAACGTGGATAATTAAACAAGGATACGATATGAAGAAAAACCTACTTTTCACCCTTCTTTTTGTGATCATTGCAAGTTTTGCACGCGCCGACGGCGGCATGTGGATACCGCTCTTCTTGGGGCAGAACGAGGCCGAGATGCGGCAGATGGGCTTCAGGCTCACCGCCGAGGACGTGTACAGCATAAACCACAACAGCATGAAGGACGCCATAGTCCTCTTCGGTAGCGGTTGCACCGCCGAGCTGATATCCGAGCAGGGACTTCTCCTCACCAATCACCATTGCGGATATTCCTACGTTCAGTCTCACAGCACGATGGAGCACAACTACCTCCACGACGGCTTCTGGGCGAAGAGCCTTGACGAGGAGATCCCCATGGAGGGACTCACGGTTACATTCCTTGTGTATATGGAGGACGTTACGCCGCAGATACTCATGGGTGTTACCGACGACATGAAGGATTCCGAACGTCAGCTTGCCATTAAGGACAATATGCAAAAAGTTATCCTCAAGGCCACTGAAAACACTGGATACAAGGCTGTAGTGAAGCCTTTCTACTATGGGAACCAGTACTTCATGTTCGTTACCGAGACATACAGTGACATACGCCTTGTGGGCGTTCCGCCTGAAAGCATAGGCAAGTTCGGGGGAGACAGCGACAACTGGATGTGGCCGCGCCATACCGGCGACTTCTCCCTCTACCGCATATACGCCGGCAAGGACGGGAAGCCCGCTGAATACAGCAAGGACAACGTGCCGATGAGGCCGAAGCAATTCTTCCCGATTTCCATAAAGGGCGTTGAGGAGAACGACTTCACACTTGTCTTCGGATACCCGGGCACCACAAGGCAGTTCCTCACTTCCGACGGTGTGAACGCAGTGGCCAACATACAGAACCCCATAGCCATACAGGCGCGCACTATCCGCCTCGACGCCATGAAGAGGCACATGAATGCCGACCCCCGCATACGCCTCATGTATTCCGCCAAGGCCAACGGCATCTCCAACGGCTGGAAGAAATGGCAGGGCGAAAGCAAAGGCATACGCGAGTGCAATGTCGTTGACAAGAAACGACAGCAGGAGAGTGAATTCCAGAAATGGGTCGAGTCAGACAGAAACCGCAAGGCGGCATACGGCACGCTCCTGCAGGACATGAGGGATGTTTACTCGAAATACGGCAATCATCTCCAGCAGGTTACCTTCATAAACGAGTGCTTCTTCGGCGTTGAACTTGTTGAGGAGGTGGTCTATCCGTACATGAGCAAGCTCTTCGGGAAGGACAACATCACCGATGAGATGCGCAGCCAGATCGCCGCCGCCGACAAGTCGTTCAGGGCCGAGTATCACGAGCCCATCGACAAGGAGTGCTTTATAGAGCTCATGACCTACTATTTCACCTCCGAGAAACCGGAGAATATACCCTCGTCGCTGCGCGGATATGTTAAGGACAAGGAGACTGTGCGCAGGATGATGACCGAGATGTGGGACAGGAATGGCGCCAAGGCTCCGTACTTTGGCGACGGTGAGAAGTACCGCGCATTCATTGCAAAAGCCACACCGAAGCAGATCGCGAAGACTGAGTCCAACGAGTTGGTTGCCATGTACCAGGCCATCTTCTCCCAGTATGCCGCAGCCGTAACACTCTACAGAAGCGAAAACACGCAGCTTGACAAATACTACAGAACATACGTGAAAGCCATGATGGAGAAGGACAAGGACAGGGTTTTCTACCCGGACGCCAACCTGACGATGCGCGTGACCTACGGGCAGGTCAAGGGGTTCAGTCCAGCCGACGGGGTCGACTATGTGCATTACACTACTCTCGACGGCATAATGGAGAAAGAAGACCCCGATGTGTATGACTATCAGGTGCATCCGCGCCTCAAGGAACTTTGGCTTAACAAGGACTACGGCCGCTATGCCGACAGGAACGGGCAGTTGCCCGTGGCTTTCATCGCCAGCAACCACACGACTGGCGGCAACTCGGGAAGCCCAGTGATCAACGGCGACGGCCATCTTGTGGGCACCAACTTCGACAGGGTGTGGGAAGGCACCATGAGCGACATATACTACGATGTTGACAGATGCCGCAACATAAGCCTCGACGCAAGGTATTTTCTGTTCATAGTTGACAAGTTCGCAAACGCGCAGAACATAATCAAGGAACTTCGCATCATAGAGTAACAGTGCGGATTCTTCTCCTCAAGTTCATCAATCTTCGCATACTTTGATCTCGTTTGACAAAATAGACAGGCATTCGGTTTTGTATGGCATTATGATAAGGATGCTGTGCTTTGTCCATAACGTTGTGTATTACAGGCGGTTTGTGGTGAAAGACATCGAAAACATCCCTCACAGGGGAGTGCCTACTTTTGTGATAGCCAACCACCAGAACGGGATGATGGACGCGATGGCGATTCTGCACACGCTGTACCATGACTGGAGACAGCCGGTGTTCATAGCGCGCGGCGACATTTTCAAGAAGGACAGTGTGGCCAGGGTGCTGCGTTTCCTAAAGATACTTCCTGTTTTCCGCAAGCGCGACGGAGGGCGCGACGACATTGAAAAGGACATCGACATTTTCAGGCAGGCCTCAAAGGTACTCTGCAACGGCGGCACGCTCGTGATATTCCCGGAGGCTGGACATCAGCAGGGACATTACATGAACACTTTCAAGAAGGGCTTCAGCAGAATAGCGTTCATGGCCGAGGAGATGTCGGACTTCAAGCTTGGAGTCAGGATTTTGCCGATGAACATCCACTATACCGACTATTTTGAATTCCGCAGCGACCTTCTGGTTACCTGCGGCGAACCGTTTACATTCGAGGAGTTCTTCCAGCAATACAAGGAGTCGCCAAACCAGGCATATATATCGCTCAACGAGAAAGCCCGCGCAAGAGTGAAGTCGATGACACCCGATATAGACATTCCGGAACACTACAAAGAGATCGAGACAATCACCAGGATGACGAGCGAACATATACTTCTGCGCAAAGGCGACAGCATCCATGACCTGCCCGCGCAGAAGGATGCTATGATGGAGACAATAGCCGCAGTGAAAGGGCTTCGCGACAGCGACAAACTAGCTTTTGAGCGGCTCATGGGTGACACCAAAGAATATATGCAACTTGCAGAAAAACTGAAAGTTGAAGATTGGGCTGTGAATCGTGAGGTTTCCGCGGCGAGATTGGCGGCTTGGATGGCCTCTGCGGTTGTTTGTTCGCCATTTGCGCTGTTCGGATTTCTCAACAACCTTGTCCCGTCCACAATAATCGGCCAGGTAAACGCGCGGATAGAGGACCCGATGATGCACTCCACTTTCAGATATGCGCTCGGCACCGCCGTGGCAGTGCCGTTGTGGTATGTTTTGGTCCTGCTTTTTGTATGGCTTGTGAGCCGGAGCCTCGTTGCAGTGTTTGTGTATCTGTCCGTTGCTGCGGTTTGCGGTCTCTTTTTCCCGAGTTACAGAAGAAACTTTTGGAAGCTCGTGTCCGTTGTCAGGATGCGGATGTCGGGCCAAAAGCCTGGATTCAAGAGACTGTCTGCTCTTAAGTCAGAGATATTCTCCATTGTCGAGCCACTTCTTTTTTAAAAAATCCTTTTTGTTTTTTTTTGTACTTTTGCGACCTCATTAATGTAAAAAGATATGCGACCTGATTTTAGTAATGTCGATTTCAAGAACTTGCCGCGCGGGGAGCGGAGTTTTTCCCAATGGGCAAAAGACAACAACGTGATTTCCAACTGGATGACATCCGAGCAGATTCCTGTGAAGCAGGCTTATGGCGAAGACGATTTGCTCGGCATGGAGCATCTGAACTATGCTTCGGGTTTGCCGCCATATCTGCGCGGCCCTTACTCCATGATGTATGTTTTCCGTCCGTGGACGATCCGCCAATATGCCGGATTCTCGACGGCCGAGGAGTCCAACGCGTTCTACCGCAGGAACCTCGCGGCCGGACAGAAGGGTCTCTCCGTGGCCTTCGACCTGGCCACCCATCGCGGCTACGACTCTGACCATCCTCGTGTTGTTGGCGACGTTGGCAAGGCCGGCGTTGCTATTGACTCGATTCTTGACATGAAGATTCTTTTCGACCAGATACCGTTGGACAAGATGTCGGTTTCCATGACGATGAACGGCGCGGTGCTCCCTGTGCTGGCGTTCTACATAATAGCTGCCGAGGAACAAGGCGTAACACTCGACCAGCTCTCGGGCACGATACAGAACGACATACTCAAGGAGTTCATGGTGCGCAACACCTACATATACCCGCCGGCGCACTCGATGAAGATCATCGCCGACATCTTCGCCTACACATCGAAGAACATGCCCAAGTTCAACTCCATATCGATTTCTGGATACCACATGCAGGAGGCCGGAGCCACCGATGACATCGAGCTCGCGTACACTCTTGCCGACGGTCTTGAGTACCTGCGTGCCGGTGTGAATGCCGGCATGAGCGTCGACGACTTCGCGCCCCGACTTTCATTTTTCTGGGCGGTGGGCATGAACCATTTCATGGAGATTGCCAAGATGCGCGCCGCGCGAATGCTCTGGGCCAAGATAGTGAACCAGTTCAACCCCCAGAACCCAAAGTCGATGGCGCTGCGCACGCACTGCCAGACCTCTGGCTGGTCGCTCACAGAGCAGGATCCGTTCAACAACGTCTGCCGTACTTGCGTGGAGGCCATGGGCGCCGCACTGGGCCACACACAGTCGCTGCACACCAACGCCCTCGACGAAGCCATCGCGCTGCCGACGGATTTCTCGGCACGTATAGCCCGTAACACACAGATATACATACAGGAAGAGACCCAGGTGTGTCGTTCCATCGACCCGTGGGCCGGCTCGTATTATGTTGAAAGCCTCACACACCAGATAGCCCACAGGGCGTGGGAGCATATCCAGGAAATCGAGTCGCTCGGCGGCATGGCAAAGGCTATCGAGACAGGCATTCCAAAGATGCGCATAGAGGAGGCCTCGGCACGCAAGCAGGCCAGAATCGACTCCGGAAAGGAGGCCATCATAGGCGTGAGCAAGTACAAACTCGACAAAGAGTCGCCTATAGAGACCCTCGAGGTTGACAACACCACCGTTAGGGAGGCGCAGATAAGGCGCCTTGCCGAGCTCAGGGCCAACCGCGACGAGGCTGCCGTGCAGTCTGCGCTTGATGCGCTCACCGAATGCGCCTCAAGCGGAAACGGGAATCTCCTCGACCTCTCGATAAAGGCTGCGCGTGTGCGCGCGTCGCTCGGCGAGATTTCGATGGCACTCGAGAAAGTATATGGTCGTTATAAAGCAAAAATAAACCTTATTTCAGGCGTGTACAGCAAAGAACAACAAGATAACGCCTCTTTCAAGGAGGCATGTGAGAAATGCAACGAGTTCGCCCGCAAAGAGGGACGGCGCCCGCGTATCATGGTGGCCAAGATGGGTCAGGACGGGCATGACCGCGGCGCGAAGGTGGTGGCCACAGGCTACGCCGACATCGGCTTCGACGTGGACATGGGTCCTCTGTTCCAGACACCCGAGGAGGCCGCCAAGCAGGCCGTGGAGAACGATGTCCACATCATGGGCGTTTCGTCGCTGGCTGCAGGCCATAAGACCCTTGTGCCTCAGGTTATTGAGGAACTCAAGAAACTTGGCCGCGAAGACATAATGGTCGTTGTGGGCGGCGTGATCCCGCCGCAGGACTACGATTTCCTCTACCAATGCGGCGTCGCCGCCATTTTCGGTCCCGGCACCCGTATCGCCGACTCGGCAAACGCAATGCTGGATATCCTGATGTCTGAATAGACAAAGATGACACTTATCAATACCTGCGGTCGAAAGGCCGCGATTATGCTCATGGTTTGCCTTATGGCTGCTTCTGCGCTGTACGGGCAAACCATGACTTTGCATGAAACTGTCCCGAAAAACACCTCCAACACAGCTGTCATAGTCTGTCCGGGAGGAAGCTATTATTGGCTCGGAATGAAGGATGAAGGGCGTCGTGTTGCCGAGTGGCTCAACGCCAACGGGATAGCAAGTTTCGTCCTCGAATACCCGACTTCCGGCTGGGCATCTTTCTTCTTCCATATCAGAAGTCCACATAGAAGCGTGTATCCGGCGCAGCTCGAGTCGCTGAAAGCAGCGTTAAAAATAGTTAAATCACAGGGCTTCGAGAACGTGGGAGTAATGGGATTCTCCGCCGGCGGCCATCTTGTGCTCAACGCGGCCATAGCCATAAAGGACTCGCTCGCCCCAGATTTTGTGTCGGCCATCTATCCTGTTGTCTCTATGCGCGAGCCATACGTCCACAAACGCTCCAGAAGAGGTCTCCTCGGTGAAAGGAAGTGCCGCGACCCTAAGATGCACGACTCCCTCTCCATAGAACTCCACGCCGGCGAGATTTCCTGTCCGCTGTTCCTTATGAATTGCGTTGACGACAAGACAGTTGACTACCATAATTCCGTAATGCTTCATGAAGCAATGTTAAAAAATCATAATTCGCACCTTTTGACCTACGTCCAGTACCAAACAGGCGACCACGGATTCGGCGCAAACGAGGAAAAAATGTACGGCGAAGCCGTGTCATGGAAGACAACATGGTTAGAATGGCTTAAGAGCAAAACCAAATTCAAGGCAGAAAGATGATGCAGGACATTGAATATTCATCTCCTGAAGAAATCAGGCAATTTCAGGACACCAGGCTCCGGGAAGCGCTTGCATACCTCAACACAAGCTCGCGCTACTACAGACGATTGTTTGAGCGTTATAATGTCAATATCGGGAACATACGCCACGTTGAGGATCTCGTCAGCATCCCGTTCACCGAAAAAAAGGATCTGCAGCTCTTCAACGAGGATTTCCTCTGTGTGCCGCAGCACAAGGTGATAGACTACATAACCACAAGCGGCACGATGAGCGACCCTGTGACTTTCTGCTGTACGGAGAAAGACCTCCAGCGCCTCGCTTACAACGAGCGAAAGAGTTTTGAGTGCGCGGGACTGCGCCCGGGGAACATACTCCAGCTCATGGTCACCCTCGACAAGCGGTTCATGGCGGGGATGGCATATTTTCTCGGACTCAGGGAGCTTGGCGCGTCAGTTGTGCGCGTGGGCAACGGCATTCCTGAACTCCAGTGGGACACCATCAGCAGGATAAAACCCGACAGCATAATGTGCGTGCCGTCGTTCATCCCCCGGCTCATGCAGTATGCCGAGGAACACGGCATCGATTACAGGAAATCGAGTGTAAGGAAGATAATCGGCATTGGAGAGAGCCTGAGAAACCAGGACTTCTCGCTCAACCTTCTCGGAAACCAAATCAAGTCGAAGTGGGATGTGGAGTTGTATGCAACATATTCATCCACCGAGATGAGCGCGACGTTCAGCGAGTGCGAGTATGGGGTGGGGGGGCATGTTCACCCGGAGCTGATAATCGTTGAAATAATCGGCGACGACAACCTTCCGGTCCCTGACGGCGAGGTCGGCGAGGTTGTGGTAACCACGCTCGGCGTAGAGGGTATGCCATTGCTGAGGTTCCGTACCGGCGACATTTGCGCCAAGATAGTGGATAAATGCCCTTGCGGACGCAACAGCTACCGTCTCACGCCTCTCGTGGGCCGCAAGAACAACATGATCAAGCTCAAGGGCACCACACTATATCCTCCGGCAATGATGGATGTGCTAAACAACACCCCGTTTGTGAGCAACTATGTGATATATGTCAAAGATTCCAAGCAGGGCACCGACGAAGTTGTGGTAAAGATAGGTCTCGACGAGGAGTATGTCTCGCAAAACGCCCGGTTCAGGGAGCATCCCGAAGAAATCATCAACGAGATGAAGAACCGTTTCCGCGCCCACGTGCGGGTCGCACCAGAAGTGAGTGTGGCGCCCGTTGAGGAGATCCGTGCGATCAATTTTCCGCAGAGTGCCAGGAAACCGGTCAAGTTTGTGGACCTCAGGCAGAAGCACTGATATGGTTGAAAGGCGAAAGGAATCTTTCAGGCAAAACATCTTGCGTAACCTCGGATTCTCGCCGACACCGAGTCAGGACGAGGCCGTCGCGTGTCTCGCCGACTTCATCTACGGCAAGGGTGAAAATTTCCTCTTCCTGCTCAAAGGCTATGCCGGGACCGGAAAGACAAGTCTTGTGAGCGCTCTTGTTGAGGCTCTTGAAGCGATAAAGGTGAAGATTGTGTTGCTTGCGCCCACCGGCCGCGCCGCAAAGGTGCTGTCTCAGTATTCCGGCCGCAAGGCTTACACAATCCACAAGTGGATATACCGGACATATTCCAAAGATGGGGTTAGGAAGTTCGTGAGACGCGAGAACAAGCACGACCATACGCTCTTCATCGTGGACGAGGCCTCGATGATTCCGCTTAGCAACGCGCAGAACGACAGTTCTACCCTCAACCTGCTCGACGACCTGATGGACTTTGTGTATCTTGGCAGGAGCAACAGGATGCTCTTTGTAGGCGACGACGCCCAGCTTCCGCCGGTAGGTGCGCCTGAAAGCCCGGCGCTCGACCCCGCTTACCTCCGCTCAGCCTACAGCGTGGATGTGTTCTCAACCTCGATGAAGGACGTTGTGCGGCAGTCGCTCGATTCGGGCATCCTTGTGAACGCAACGCTGCTGAGGAACAAGATAAGCAGCGGCGACTGCCAGCCGCCATACTTCAAGTCGGAGGCGTATGACGATTTCGTCAGGGTGTCAGGTGCAGGATTCGAGGAACTGCTCAACGAACTGTACGGTTCCCGGCCAATGGACGAGGTGGTTACCGTCACACGATCCAACAAGAGGGCCGT
This sequence comes from uncultured Bacteroidota bacterium, assembly GCA_902796805.1. Classification (GTDB taxonomy): domain Bacteria; phylum Bacteroidota; class Bacteroidia; order Bacteroidales; family WCHB1-69; genus F23-D06. The sequence goes on along the minus strand of CADBQG010000028.1, from coordinate 44,689 downwards.
GCTTTTCAACAACTCCATAAGGAACAGAATCCTTTTCAGAGAGAACAGGCTTTCCGCCGGCGACTACATCATGGCCGTGAAGAACAACTACTACTGGCTCGACGAGCTGTCTGAAGCAGGATTCCTGGCAAACGGCGACATTATGGAGGTGTTGTCTGTCCACAAGCAGCAGGAGATCTATGGCTTCCACTTCGCCGACGTTACCGTGAGGCTTTGCGACTACCGTGACCATCCGAATGTTGACATAAAGATCATTCTCGAAAGCCTCGATTTCGAGGGTCCTTCCCTTTCGTATGAGGAGAGCAGGCGCCTTTACGACGCTGTGGCCGAGGACTATGAAGGGCTTGACCCCAGGGCTAAGTTCCTCAGGCTGAAGAACGACCCGTATGTGAACGCCGTCCAGGTGAAGTTCGCGTATTCGATGACCTGTCACAAGACTCAGGGCGGGCAGTGGTCGCACGTTATAGTGGACCAGGGCTTTTTCCAGGCCGACTTTGCCGACAGGGAGTACATGCGCTGGCTCTACACAGCGGTTACTCGCGGCACCGCGAAGGTGTACCTTCTGGACTTCAGCGACGAGATGTTCGGGTGAAAATAGATTTTGCGCCTTGCAGTATGCTATTTTTTTGTAATTTTGCACTTCAATTTTCTGAATATGGATACCGAAAAAGTAGATGGCATTTTTGAAGAGTTCAAGAACACCAAAATCCTGGTTATAGGCGATGTCATGATCGACTGCTACCTCACAGGCAAGGTTACGAGGATAAGTCCGGAGGCGCCCGTTCCGATAGTCAACGTGCAGAGCCGCAGCTACCGTCTCGGCGGCGCCGCCAACGTGGCGCTAAACCTCAAGTCGCTCGGCGCCGACCCCATACTCTGCTCAGTGATAGGCAGCGACTCCAAGGCCAAGGTCTTCTACAACCTCATGGAGGACTGCGACCTGACCTCCGACGCCATTGTGCCGATGTACGGTCGCCGCACCACCATAAAGTACCGCATAATAGGCAACAACGCCCACATAGCGCGAGTCGACGATGAGAAAATCCAGCAGCTCAAGGAGCGCGAGAAGCGCCAGTTCCTCACTACCGTGGAGCAGATAATAGACCACAACAACATCGACGCTATAATCTTCGAGGACTACGACAAGGGTATCTTCTCGAAGGACTTGATATCTGAGATAATATCATTCGCGAAGAGGAAGAACATCTTTATCGCTGTGGATCCCAAGGAGAAGAACTTCAACAACTACAAGGGCGTGAACCTCTTCAAGCCCAATATGAAGGAGCTTTCCAGAGGGCTGCACGTGGAAGACAACGCAGAGCTCACTCTCGACGAGATCCACGACCTCGCGAAGAAGTTCTCAAACACCCAGCAGATCGACAGGGTCATGATAACGATGTCGTCGAAGGGCATCGCCTTCTACGACCGCACAAACGACAGCTTCTTCCACCAGCCGGCGTTCCACCGCAGGGTGAGCGACGTGTCGGGCGCGGGCGACACCGTGATATCCGTCTCCACGCTCTTCCTCCTCAAGGGACACACCGTGGAGGAGACATGCCTCGCCTCGAACCTCGCAGGCGGTCTTGTTTGCGAATATGTAGGCGTGGTGCCGATAAGCGCCTCGCAGCTCAAGTCTGAATTTCAGAAGAACAGCGACACTGCGCCCGAGAAGTAGTATTCTCCCAATACTGATAATCCGATATACTAACAACCTTGCAATCTCGTTAATAAATGACAAAAGGATTTCAGCATGAACGTTAAAAGGAAAATCATCCTCCTTGCCGTCGCGTGCGGCATTTCAACGGCGGCTTTGGGTCAGGGCGGCGTGTTCGGAGTGCCGAACCTCCTCAAGTATGACAAGCAGCTGTTCCATTTCGGCTTTATGCTCGGCTACAACCAGTTCAACTACAAGATAGCCTCGGAGCCGGATCTCGCGGCCTATGACTCGCTGATGACGATAAACACGCAGTCGCTCAGCGGCTTCAGCCTCGGCATAGTCACCAACCTGCGCCTTGGCAAATACTTCGACCTCAGGTTCATACCCGGGCTCTCGTTCGGCGACCGCTACGTGAACTACACAATCCGCCACGCCACAGGCAACGAGCTCGTGTACCAGAAAAACGCCGAGTCGGTGTACCTTGACCTGCCGATACTCTTCAAGTACAAGTCGTCGAGGATGCTGAACAACATCAGGGCCTACGTTGTCGCGGGCGGCCAGTACAGCTTCGACATGATCTCGGCCAAGAAGAAGAAGAACATGAACAGCGACGAAATAGTCCTCAAGCTCAACCCTCACGACTTCCAGGCGCAGGTTGGCGTGGGCCTCGACTTCTACTGCACGTACTTCAAGTTCACCACGGAGTTCAAGATGTCGTTCGGACTTGTTGACATGCTCTACCATGAGAACAACATGTACGCCACCAGCGTGACATCTTTGAGGTCGCAGGTGATGCAGATTTCTTTCATTTTCGAATAAAAACACAAGTGTAATATGGCAAACAACGAAGACCTTTTCAAACAGATAATAGCACATGCCAAGGAATATGGCTACATTTTCCCTTCAAGCGAAATATACGACGGCCTGAGCGCCGTGTATGACTACGGGCAGAACGGCGTGGAACTCAAGAACAACATCAAGCAGTACTGGTGGAAGTCGATGGTGCAGTACCACGACAACATCGTGGGGCTTGACAGTGCAATCTTCATGCACCCCACCATCTGGAAAGCCTCCGGACATGTGGACGCTTTCAACGACCCGCTCATCGACAACAAGGACTCTAAGAAGCGTTACCGCGCCGACGTGTTGATAGAGGACCACATCCAGAAGATAGAGGACAAGATCGACAAGGAGATAGAGAAGGCCAGGAAGCGTTTCAACAATTTCGACGAGGTGCTTTACCGCCAGACCAACACCCGGGTGATGCAGTACCAGATGCAGGTTGAGGACATACGCACCCGTTTTGCCGAGATGATGAACAACAACGACCTTGCAGGGCTTAAGGCCCTCATAGAGGAGCTCGGCATCGCGTGCCCGATTTCCGGAACCCGCAACTGGACAGATGTGCGCCAGTTCAACCTCATGTTTGCCACGAAGCTCGGATCCGTGGCCGACGGCGCCGACACCATATACCTGCGTCCGGAGACAGCCCAGGGCATCTTCGTGAACTTCCTCAACATCTACAAGACAGGGCGCATGAAGCTGCCCTTCGGCATCGCCCAGATAGGCAAGGCCTTCAGGAACGAGATCGTGGCCCGTCAGTTCATCTTCAGGATGAGGGAGTTCGAGCAGATGGAGATGCAGTTCTTCGTGAAGCCCGGCGAAGAGCTCAAGTGGTTCGACTACTGGAAGCAGACACGCCTTCAGTGGCACACCGACCTCGGAATTCCAGCCGAGAACTACCGCTTCCACGACCATGAGAAGCTCGCCCACTACGCCAATGCAGCATCCGACATCGAGTTCAAGTTCCCGTTCGGCTTCAAGGAACTCGAGGGCATACATTCGCGCACCGACTTCGACCTTTCGCAGCACGAGCAGTATTCGGGCAAGAAGCTTCGCTACTTCGACGCGGAGAGCAACGAGAGCTATGTGCCTTACGTCGTTGAAACCTCCATCGGCGTTGACCGCATGTTCCTTGCCGTGTTCAGCCACGCATATTGCGAGGAGACTCTTGAGGACGGCTCCACGCGTACTGTTTTGCGACTGCCCGCGAAGCTCGCGCCATTCAAGGCCGCGGTGCTTCCGCTCGTGAAGAAAGACGGCCTTCCCGAGATTGGCCGGGAAATCTTCGACACGCTCAAGAAAGACTTCATGGTTCAATACGACGAGAAGGACGCCATCGGCCGGCGCTACCGCCGCCAGGACGCGATAGGAACGCCTTTCTGCATCACCGTCGACAACCAGACACGCGAGGATGGCACGGTGACCGTGCGCGAGCGCGACACGATGGCACAGTACCGCCTTCCGGTCTCCGAACTGACCGGCGAGCTGCTTAAGAAGATGCGATAATGTTTCACGGCGGCTGAGGTGGCTGCCGTATGATCATAATACAAGCAACAGCATGAAAAAAACGATACTTTTATTTGCGACATTCTTTCTCTTGGCAGCCACGGCCGGCGCCCAGGGGATGAAGGCGTTCATCTCACACAAGGCCTACTGCACGAACACGATGCAGCCTTACATTGAGTTTACGTTCATCATCGGCGGCAGGACCGTGAACTACGCCCCTGCCGCCGACGGACGTTTCAGGGCGGATGTGGAGATACAGGTTGACATGATGCGCGACGACACCCTCGTGAAGCAGCTGCACTATATCCTCAACAGCGACAGCTTCGAGGATACGGCACGGCTCTCGAAGCCCGATTTCGCCGACATCCAGAACGTGCCTATGCCGCAGGGCGACTTCTTCCTCTATTTCTACCTCATCGACCTCCACGGTAATGGAGACACTCTTTCGTATATCGACAAGATAGCGATAAACTTCCCTGAAGACGCTGTCTCCACATCCAAGTTGTCGCTCTTCAGGTCGCTCACTGCCGCCGACGGCAAGGGGCTGTTTGAGAAGTACGGTTACGAACTGCCGCCGCTCTATTCCAACTTCGTCCCGGAGTCGCAGTACACGCTCCCATTCGCGTTGGAGGTGTACAACACGCGCCGTCTGCTCGGAAGCCAGAAGATCAAGGCCGACTGTTATATTCAGAGTGCCGAGTCGAGGTTGGTTGTGAATCCCAACAACGTGCTCAGCCTGCAGGCACCCTCCGACGACGTGGTTCTTTTCATCAATGAGTTCAACGTCTTCAACCTGCCTTCTGGCAACTATTTCGCTGTGGTCGATCTCTTCGACTCCCGCGACAGCATGATACATTCAGAGAAAGTGTTCTTCCAAAAAAGCAACCCTTCTGTCAAACTGAATCTCGAGGAATACAGTGTGTCGTCGGTGAAAGGCACTTTTGTGGAGGCCGACACTAACCACAAGGAGCTTGTGGAGAACGTGAAATCGCTCTTCCCGATCAGCACTCATATTGAGCGCGACTTCTATGAAAACAACCTTAAGAAGGTTTCCACGGAGCAGCTGCAGAGTTATTTCTACAGTTTCTGGAAGAAGCGCAACCCGTCGAATCCAGAGGAGGCTTGGAAAAAATACAAGGCGCGTGTAGACTACGTGCAGGACCGTTTCGGAAGCCGTCAGGTGAAGGGCTATCTCACCGACCGCGGCCGCATTTATCTCCAGTACGGCCAGCCGAACGAAATCAACGAGGTGCCGTCAGACCCGGTAACGCTGCCTTATGAGATTTGGCACTACTACTATCTCGAGGGGCAGTCGAACGTGAAGTTCATATTCTACGACCCAGTGCTCACGGGGCGCGACTACGAGCTTCTCCACTCTAATCTCTACGGCGAGCTGAACAACCCCAACTGGAAGATGAACCTTGTGCGCAAGATACAGAGCCAGCAGGATATTTACGAGACGAACCCCGTTGACTACTGGGGCAACGACATGGACGAATATTTCCGTTTCCACTGACACGGATGAAGCGACTCTTCGACATAGTGGTGTCCCTCGTTGTGCTGGTAATCGGTTTCCCGTTCGCACTGATTGTGGCGGCGATTATTGTGGCCGACTCGCCCGGCGGCGTCTTCTATGTGCAGAACAGGGTAGGGCGTGGAAACACTGACTTCCGTCTCCTCAAGTTCCGCACTATGCGGACCGACGCAGACAAGTCGGGGCTGCTCACTGTTGGCGGCCGAGACCCGCGGATAACGCGTGTGGGACGCTTCCTGAGAAAGTACAAAATCGATGAGTTCCCGCAGTTTTTGAACATACTTGCCGGCGACATGAGCGTTGTGGGCCCGCGCCCTGAAGTGCGAAAATATGTTGATATGTATTCACCGGAACAGATGAAGGTTCTCTCCGTGCGCCCCGGACTCACCGACTACGCCTCGATAAAATATGTTGATGAAAACGAGATTCTTGCAAAATCGGATGATTCCGAGCAGACGTATATAAATGTCATTATGCCGGACAAACTCAGGTTGAATATCGAATATATCGAGAAAATATCCATGAAAGAGGATTTGAGAATAATATTCATGACAATCTCGGCTGTTTTTAGAAAGTAATATAAGAATTTTTGAAAGATAATATAAGAGACATGGTTTTTGTCAAGTTGTACCGTTTTTTCAAGGAGAGGAAGTATCTTTTGTATCTGCTGCTTGTTTTAAGCAGCGCCCTGTTTGTGTTTTACGGTTTGAAGGTGAGTTTCGTGGAGGACATGACCGCTCTTCTTCCGAAGAACAAGAAGGCGGAGAGCGGCATAGTGTTCGGCAATATCAAGGTGAAGGACAAGATATTCATCCAGCTCACCGGTGCCGCCCCCGAAGTGCTTATAGCCTGCGCCGACGAGCTGATGGACTCTGTGCTTGCCGACACTTCCGACATAGCCAACACGCTCTATCGCATTGAAGGCGACGACATGCTTGCCGCCTTGGACTTCGCGCTGGAGCATCTGCCGGCCTTTGTCGACACGTCGCTCTATACCAAGTTCGATGAGGCTGTGGCTAACGTCGGCGAAACAATGCGCAGAAACCGAGAGATTATCATGGAGGATGAGACCGGCGTGATGACCCAGATGGTGGCATCAGACCCGCTCAACTTGCGTTCGCTGCTCCTTCCCGACATGTCGGAAGGCATGGGCTTCACCCTTGTTGACGGACATCTCTTCTCGCAGGACAGCACTGTGGCCATGATATTCGTATCACCGTCTTTCCAGTCGTTCAACTCATCGGCGGGAAAAGAACTGATTGACCGCATTCTTGCCGACATGGACAAGTTATCGCAGTCGTATCCAGATGTTGAGTTTCTGATGCACGGCGCCCCTGTGCGCGCGGCGGGCAACTCCACCGTGATGAAGCGCGACATAGCACTTACCATCGGCATATCCCTGCTGATCATACTCTTCATACTTTGCATATCCTTCAAGAATGTGCGTGTTGTTGGGCAGACCATTCTGCCTGTGGCATACGGGACGTTCTTCGCGTTAGCCTGCATGTACTGGATCAAGGGTGGCATGTCGCTGATGGCTTTGGGCATTGGCACCGTCATCCTCGGCGTCGCGGTGAGCTACTGCCTGCACGTCATAATACATCAGAACTTTGTCTCAAACATAGAGCAGATGCTCCTCGAGGAGTCGCGTCCTGTCATTCTCGGGTGCATAACCACTATCGGGGCGTTTCTGGGACTTCTTTTCACCAAGAGCGAGTTGCTTCACGATTTCGGGCTTTTTGCAACTTTCACGCTGTTAGGCAGCACCTTCTTTGCGCTTTTCTTCCTGCCGCACTTCCTCAGGGAAAGCGAGAACAACCGCGACGAGAAGATATTCAGGCATATTTCGCAGCTCAACAACTATCCTTACGACCGCAACAAGTTCCTCATAGCTTTCCTGCTCGTAGTGATCGTGGTGGGAATAGCGTTCACTCACAGGGTGCAGTTCGACAACAACCTCAAGCACATCGGCTACGAGAGCGACGAACTGCACAAGTCGGAGAATCTGTACACTCAGAAGCACGATGCTGGCCACCTCCAGCGGTACTATGCAGTTGTGTCTCCCGACCTCGACGTGGCCTTAGACGCCAACGACAGGCTTTCGCGTAAGCTGGACTCGCTGAAAGGTACAGGCGACGTCATGAAATTCGTCCCTACGGTTTCCTTGCTGTTCCGTTCCGAGAATGTGCAGGAAGAGCGCATCTCCGCCTGGAAGGCCTACTGGACTGAAGAAAAGGTTTCGGAAGCAGTGCGTGCAGTGAAGGAGGCTGCCGTAAGAGAGCAACTTCCGCCTGATGTTTTCGACCCGTTTGAAGCCATGGTGTCCGCAGACTACCAGCCAGGCAACCTCTACGAGTCAGGTGCGATTCCCGACGGTCTGTTGTGCAATTTTATCGAAAAAAGCGATGGGAAATATCTGATTTTCAACTCTGTGCAGATGAACGAAGACAATAAGGCAAGCGTTGACGACTATGTGGCGAACCTTCCCCATGCCGTCGTGGTTGATCCGTTCTACTATACCGGCAACATAATAACGATGATACGCGATGATTTCAGCACCACGCTGCTTATCTCGTCGATATTTGTGTTTATTGTGCTGCTGCTGTCGTTCAGGAGCGTGATTATCGCAATAATCGCTTTCATGCCCATGTTCTTGAGCTGGTATGTTGTGCAGGGCTGGATGGCGATTTTCGGACTGCCTTTCAACCTCATCAACATAGTGATTTCCACATTCATATTCGGTATCGGCGTGGACTACAGCATATTCGTCATGCAAGGGCTGATGTCTGAGCACGGCGATGACGGCGGGAATCTCCTCGAGTACCACAAGGTGGCGGTATTCTTCTCGGCGTTGATACTTGTAGTGGTGGTGCTCTCCATGCTGTTCGCGACACACCCGGCTCTGAAGTCCATAGGTGTATGCACGCTGATAGGCATGGTGTCGACAGTCATGATTACATACACGCTTCAGCCGCTGCTGTTCAGGCTGTATATGAATTTCAAGAGCAGAAAGATTCAAAAATAATCAAAATAAAAACAATAGTATAATTATGACAACATCAGACCAGATAAAAGATGTTCAAACGAGGCTCGGTGAGCTAAGGAGGTATCTTTGACGTCGATTCGAAGGAACAGGAAATCAAGGAGAAGGAATTAATATCGCAGAAGGACGGTTTTTGGGACGACCCCAAGGAGGCCGAGAGGCTTCTCAAGGAGATAAGTTCAATAAAGGCGTGGGTGTCGGACTATTACAAGGCGGTTGAGGCGAGCGACGAACTTGCCGTTGTGGCTGAGTTCTTCTCCACTGGCGACGCCACCGAGGCAGAGGTTGACGAGGCATACGCCAGGACACTGAATTGCGTCGAGAACCTCGAGTTCAAGAACATGATGCGCGACGAGGAGGACTCGCTCAGCGTGATCCTCAACATCAACTCCGGGGCCGGCGGCACCGAAAGTTGCGACTGGGCAGAGATGCTGCTTCGCATGTACACACGTTGGGCCGAACGTCACCAGTTTTCCGTGAAACTGCTCGACAGGCAGGAAGGCGACGTGGCCGGTATAAAGTCGGCATCCCTCGAAATCGACGGACAGTACGCGTACGGTTTCCTCAAGAGCGAGAACGGCGTGCACAGGCTTGTAAGGCTTTCGCCATTCGACTCCGCAAACCGCCGGCACACGTCGTTCGCGTCGGTGTTCGCGTACCCTGTAATCAACGACGACATAGTGATTGACGTGAATCCCGCCGACATATCCTGGGACACCTACAGGAGCAGCGGCCCTGGAGGCCAGAATGTGAACAAGGTGGAGACCGCGGTGCGCCTTCACCACCACCCGACAGGCATCATAATAGAGTGCCAGGTTACGCGCTCTCAGCTCCAGAACCGCGAGAAGGCGATGCAGATGCTCAAGTCTCAGCTATATCAGATCGAACTCGAGAAGAAGCGGGAGAAGATTTCGCAAATCGAGAACACCAAGAAGAGGATAGAGTGGGGCAGCCAGATCAGGAGTTATGTGATGCAGCCGTACAAGCTCGTGAAAGACCTGCGCACGCAATACGAGGTAGGGAATGTGAATGCCGTCATGGACGGAGACATCGACGACTTCATCAAGGCGTACCTCATGCAGTTCCACTGACGTTACCGGCGAATCATACGCTGTATTGTCCTGCGCCCTGCCATATACATTGCAGATAGGTAAACCACAAGTATCGTGGTGTTGACGGCGAGGCGTGCGGCAGTTGATTCTGTGCCCAATATCTTGTTTGCCGCCACGCTAAGGCCATAGGCGGCGACTGCAAGCAGGAGGTAGAACAGAATCTTCCTTACGTTGTACTCAACGTGATAGTGCTTCTGGCCAAGAAAGTACGATACAACCATCATGGAGAGATAGCACACGAATGTCGTCCAGGCGGCTCCCATGTAGTCGAAGCGCGGCACAAGTATGAAGTTCAGGGCAAGGGTTATGATTGCGCCGAAGATGGCGATGTAAGCACCATATTTGGTCTGTCCGGTGAGTTTGTACCATATCGACAGGTTGTAGAAGATGCCGAGAAACAGGTTCGCCATCAGCAGAATCGGCACAATTGGCAGGCCAACACGGTAAGTCTCGCCCACGAAATACTGCACTATGTCGATATACAGCATGATTCCGGTGAAGATCACTGAACATACGAACACAAAGGCTGTCATGACCTCAGAATAGGCCTCTTTGGCGTCCTTGTCTTTGGACTTGTGGAAGAAAAACGGCTCCGCCGCGTATTTGAAAGCCTGTATGAAAATGGTCATCATTATTGATATCTTGTAGCAGGCACTGTAGATGCCAACGGATGCTTGCGGCTCAGGATTGGGCGAAAGGTATTTTATCAGAACGCGGTCAAGAGTCTCGTTCACGATGCCGGCAAGTCCGAAGATGAGGAGCGGGAAGGCATAGCGGAACATCTTCTTCCAAAGCTGCCAGTCGAACACGAAGCGCTGTCTGAAAATGCCTGGCGCGAGCATTGCGAGCGTGACTATGCTCGCCACGAGGTTGGATATGAATATGTAGCCGACGCCTATCTCCGGTTTGTAGATTGCGCTTATGAGCGAAGAGTCGGGGTTTTTGCCAATGATGTACGGGCAGAGCAGGAGGAAGAAGAGGTTCAGAAGCACGTTGACGAGAATGTTGGTTATCTTCACGGCCGCGAAACTGAAGGCCTTGTTGTCGTACCTCAGCTTGGCGAAGAGTATTGAAGTGAGGGCGTCAACGCCTATTATTATCGAGAACCATACCACGTATTCGGGATGTGTCGGGTAGCGAAGCCATCCGGCTATGGCCTGCGAAAAAGATGAACACAGGATAATGAAGACACTTGAAGTGAAAAGCAGGGAGGCCGTTACGGTGGTGAAAACCTTCTCTTTTACATCTTCGTCCTGCGAGAACTTGAAGAAGGCAGTCTCCATGCCGTATGTCAGTATCACGATGAAGAGACTTGTCCAGGCGTAGAGCTCGCCCACGACGCCGTATTCTGCGGCGTTGGAGAAGATGTAGGTGTGCAGCGGTACCAGCAGGTAGTTGAGAAGGCGCCCCAGTACGTTGGTGGCGCCGTATATGACCGTCTGGCCGGCCAGTTTCTTGACAGCGTTGTCCGACATGGCTAATTCCTCTTCAGAAGGTCGAAAACGGTCTTCACCGGGTTGAACGTGGAGAGCGGCACTTCTACGAAAACGGTTATCCAGTCGGCCATGGCTCCGTTCCATAGTCCTGGCAACTCCATGGCTTTCAGGGTTCTGCCATTGTATGACTTTGACGATATGAATCCGGTGTCCGGGTCGACAAAGTCGGTGAGGTTGAACTTTTCACCTTTGTAGTCCTTGATGGCGCACACCATGTCAACTGGGTTGAAGTGTGTCGACTTGCGCATGATTTCGGCCTTTGCAGGGTTGTTTTTGTCGATTTGCGATGACTCCACGATCTGGAGGGAGCAGACATTGGCTGAGTTGTTCACCCAGAACGGCCCGCCGCCAGGCTCTCCCTCGTTCTTCACCATGCCGCATACGCGCACGGGACGGTTCATGAGCGCGAAGAGATCCTCCGCTGCCGGCTGGTCGTTGACGGGAATCATCAGTTGTGACTCGGCGAAGTCCATTATCTCGCACAGTGTCATCGGGTCAACGTCCCCTGCTTCTAACAGCCTGAGATAATGGAACTGAGTTTCCTGGAGTTTCAACAGGTATGATGCGAGTGCTTTCTTGTAGGTTACTGTGTCGTCGATGAGTTCCTCTTTTGTGACATTGTCGATGTTTTTCACGAAGATGATGTCGGCGTCGCGTCTGGCGAGGTTGTGAATAAGCGCGCCGTGGCCTCCGGGACGGAACAGGAGGTTGCCGTCGGAGTCGCGGAAAGGCTCGTTGTCCTCTGTTGCGGCCAAAGTGTCGGTGCCGGCGGCCTGCGTTGAATATGTTACGTTGTACTTCAGTCCGTATTTCTCCTCATATTTTGGGAGAAGTTCATCAACTTTCTTCCTGAAAAGTTCAAGATGGTGCTCGGAGACTGTGAAGTGCAGCGAAGTTTCAGAGCCGTTGTTGGCGTAGAGGGCGGCTTCTGCAAGATGTTCCTCCAAGGCCGTCCTTGTCCCATCTTCGTAGCGGTGGAACAGCAGCAGCCCCTTGGGGAGGTCGCCGTAGCCGAGTCCATCCTTCTCTATGAGATACTTTGCTATCACTTTGAAGTTCCCCTTTTTCGCCTCCGCATGTATGTCGAGGCCGTCTCTTTCCATCACTTCGGCAAGAGCCTCGGAAAACGGGAAGCGCTCAAGGTTGGTGAGGAAAATTCCGGCGGTCTGGAGTTCCTTTTCACCGGTCTCATCGCCGAGCAGGGCGTAGATGTCCTTGAACATTCTCGACGCCGCGCCCGATGCCGGCACGAACTTCTCCACTGTTTTCCCTGCAATGGAGTAGTCGTAGTCGTTCACAAGTTCGGCAACCTGGTCGTCGTTGAGGGCCAGTATGCCGTCGTCCTTCGTGGCGGGCCGCACAATGTCGGCGAAAGGAAAGCCTTTCTCAAATCTCTCGAACTGAAGGCGAACTTCGTTGACGTCGCTGCCGCGCTTCTCCATGTAGGCTATGTCTTCGCTGCTGAATTCCTGAATCATATCGCTTTTGAAATTTTTCCGCAAATGTACACAAAATACAAATACGCTGGACATTCGGGAATCTTTGCGCCGATGTCAGTCCATACTCCGCAAAAGTCAGTCTCACATTTCAACCGTTCAGCTTATGGACTTTGGCACAATGTTTGCAAATGTCGCATGTCTAATTCAATTTAAAAGTTTATGCAAAAAGGTAAAATCAATGTCCAGACTGAAAATATTTTTCCTGTAATAAAGAAATTCCTCTATTCCGACCACGAGATCTTCCTCAGGGAACTGATTTCCAACGCTGTTGACGCAACCCAGAAGCTGAAGACTCTTGTTAGCCTCGGAAAGGCGGAGTGCGAGCTCGGTGACCTGACGATTAATGTCACCGTAAACAAGGACGACAAGACCATCCACGTCATCGACCGGGGCATAGGCATGACTGCGGAGGAGGTCGACAAGTATATAAACCAGATAGCCTTCTCCGGCGCCGAGGAGTTCATGTCGAAATACAAGGGCAGCGACGCCGCGAACATCATCGGCCATTTCGGACTTGGCTTCTACTCCTCGTTCATGGTCGCCGACAGGGTCGACATCATCACGAAATCGTATATCGTGGACTCCAAGGCCGTGAAGTGGTCGTGCGACGGCTCACCCGAGTTTTCGATAGAAGAGACTGACAAGGAAGACCGCGGTACCGAGATAGTGCTGCACGTGGCCGACGACGACTTGCAGGAATTCGTTGACGAGAGCCGTCTCAAGGAACTCCTTAATAAGTACTGCCGTTTCCTGCCGGTGCCTATATGCTGCGGAACACGCACAGAATGGCGCAAGAAGGAGAATGGCGCAGATGATGCCACCGACGACAAGAAAGAACCGCAAGAGGAGGCTGTGCAGGTGCCTGATATAATAAACGACACCAACCCAATATGGCAGTGCCAACCGTCGACACTCACCGACGACGACTACAGCAAGTTCTACCACAAACTCTATCCTATGACATTTGAGGAACCCATGTTCCACATACACCTCAATGTCGACTATCCGTTCAACCTGACAGGTGTCCTGTATTTCCCGAAGATCAAGAATCAAATCGACCTGAAGAAGAACAAGGTTCAACTCTATTGCAACCAGGTCTTCATAACCGACGAACTCGAGGGCATCGTGCCTGACTTCATGAACCTTCTGCACGGCGTGATCGACTCCCCCGACATCCCGCTCAACGTGTCCAGATCCTACCTCCAGTCTGACGGGAATGTGAAGAAAATATCAACATACATCAGCAAGAAGGTTGCAGAGAAGCTGGAAGAGATGTTCAAGAACAACCGCGATGATTTCGAGAAGAAGTGGGATGACCTCTCTGTGTTCCTGCAATACGGCTCGCTCACCGACGAGAAGTTCTACGACAAGATAAAGGATTTCTACCTTTTCAAGAACGTGGATGGAAAATACTTCACATTGGAGGAGTACAGGAACAAGGTCTCGTCGTTGCAGACCGACAAGAACGGGAACGTTGTGTTTCTTTACGCCGCCAGCTCCGACGACCAGCACGTGTATATAAGCAACGCCCGTGAGAAAGGATACGATGTGCTCCTTATGAACGGAATCTTCGACGCCCATTTCATTAACATGCTCGAGCAGAAGTCCGAAAAACTGAAATTCACGAGGGTTGACTCCGACATTGTTGACAAGCTGATAGAGAAGGAGGACACAACAACGGTGTCGAAGCTTTCTGAGGAACAGGAGAAAACGCTCAAGGAGATATTTGAAAAACAGGTCGACAGAAAGGTTTTCACCCCGGAGGTCGCCTCGCTCAGCGAGACAGATTTGCCCGTGATTGTCACCCAGAACGAGTTCATGCGCCGTTTCAAGGACATGGAGAGGGTTTCCGGCCAGCAGGGCTTCTACGGCAACATGGAACACTACAACTTGGTAATCAACGGGAACCACAGCATAGCGGCGCGCATTCTCGACGAAACCGATGAGGAGAAGCGCACCAAACTCGTGCAGCAGCTCATCGACTTGGCAATGCTCTCGCAGAATATTCTCACCGGCGAGCGACTCGGTGAGTTCGTGAAGAGAAGTTACGAGATGTTATAACTTTGTGAGACAGGAGATTGAAAAAGTGCGGGCAACAGCGTGGTAAAACACTGAAAACAGACAGCTACTTCTTGCGAATATCCATCATCCTCACAAATCCGCAGTGTGTGAGGGCAAAACCGTCCTTCTTGAGATAGACGGTAACGTTGGCAAAGTCGTTGAAATAGCTGTCTGTTTTCACGTACTTGCTTCCGCTCTGGTAGTATATGTACGCTTTGTTGCCACCGTGCGCGTAAACCTCCCAATTCTCCGGCGCGTATTGGTTGCTCCGTGAACTATAGACTATGGATTCCAAGTTGCTGACCCTTTTTTTATAGAAGGCGACGTCTCTGTTGAGGTTTGCTATTGTGGTATTGAGGTTTGCCAAATCTATGTCTTTCCGCTGTATCTCCTGGTTCAAATTTGCAACCTGACTTGTAAGCGCCTCTGACTTGTTTCGGAAGAACTGAAAGTTTCGGCTTGTTAGTGCAAGTGTCTGCCTCCAATCCTTTGTTTATTGACTCCAAATCGACGATTTTGTTCTCCAATCCTTCTATTTTCTTGCTTTTTTGGTCAGAAGAGCCGACAACCCCGATTATTGCGATTACTGCCAAAGCTAAGAAGCCGCCTAATATGGATACTGTCAAGGTCTGCTTCTTGGCGCGGGTCAACCTGTTGACCTCCTCGCGGAGCGTTTCGTTTTCCTCGTAACTTTTCCTCAATTTGCTGGCGGCGCTGTTGAGCGAGACTGATTGCAGGTTGCTGGTGACATACACTGTGTTATAGTTGTTCACGGCTTCATTTATTTCCTGATCGTTGCCCAATTTCATTGTCTTGCTTTCGGTTTGGCTCCTGCCATAGTCCAACGGCGGCAAATCGCTGAAGACCAGACTCGAACTGTTGATCAGTTAGCGCAGCTCTCTTGTCAGCAACTCTATCACTGACATTTTTTTGTACAACTCTCCGGTGCGGGTGACTATTTCTCCTTTTTCCGATATTTCAACGAGGTCTCCGTTCTGTATCCATCTTGAAATTTCCGCTGCGCATAGCTTGTTGAGTTCTCCCACCGAATCACATTTTACTCCGTTCCAGCAGAAACAGATGCCTATGTACTTGTCAGTGTCTGTCAATCTTTTTGTGAACATATAGTACATCAGTGAGTCTCTCCTGTGAATTGTCATCAAGGTGCCCTTCTGACTATGTTCCGCAAACTTCTCAAACATTTCATGCGTGTAGTCGTCGGGATATTGGGAATAGCCCGAAGCGAATTTTCCAAAAATGTAGATTGTTGAGTTTAAGTCTGTCATTTCAATTTGAATTCCACGGTTTTCTCATAGTTGTTGACATGAATCGACTCCACTTCATCCAAAACGCCGTTGCCGAGCAGTATCGGCACGTCAGGGTTGTCGCTTACAGTAGCCTTCACATTGTGGCAAACAAGGTCTCCGATTCTTACCTCCTTCAGGTTGACCACCATGTTTTCCATTATGCTTCCATCGGCAATTTGCGAGTATTGATATCCTTCTATGTCATCTGCTGTAAGATGTCCCTGCTTTGCAAGTACATATACTTCTAACACCGAGATGTGCATTCCCGAGCAGCCTGTGTCCAGAATCATCGGAAAAGCCGCACAGCTGTTGATTTCCACCTGCACAGTTTTAACTCCATATTCTTCCTTGAACGGCACTGATACAACATCTGACGCGACAGTCGTCTCTGAACTGTCGTAATATGGCACATGGTATTCTTTCTTCTTGCCATTGCATGAAAAGCATAATGACAAGGCGAAAATGACAGATATTATGGCAAAGTTCTTCATTTTTGATTGGTTTGTTGTGAATCATGGTTGTCGCCTGTCCTGCCTTCTTTTTCGGCCGTTTTTTCAGTGGTTGATTCGGAGTTTGTTGCATTCTCTTGTATAACGTCTTTTTGAGCATTTGACGATTCGCTTTTTTCAGCTTCAGATTTGATTTCCACTGTTGCCTCGGTCGTGGCATTCGATTCTTTTCCTGGTTTCTGAGATGAGTTTGTTATATGTTTGTGACCAAAAACTCCGACAATTATCCCAAAGATGACTGAAATCAATATCACCAAAAATCTTTTTTTGATTTCCGATGGTGGATTTGTTGGAGTCGTTGTTCCATCCGGCATTTTTGTCGGGTTGCCGCCTCCGTCCTTTTCGTCGCTGAGCATTTTTTTCAGTGTCTCGGTCTGGCTTGCACTCTCGTTGTACAAGTTTTGAAGAGAATTCACGAGGTCTTTTTTTTTTAGACATTTCTCGGATTTTTCTTTCATAGTCGCTCTTGAGGTCTGCTGCCGTTTTTTTGCTTGTGCTTAGCTCGCCTTGAAGGCGCTTGATTTCATCTGACAGTTTGTGTATTTCTGATTCCTTCGATGCAATCTCATTCTCTTTGGCGGTAATTTTCCTCTGCAAAATGTCGGTCGTTGAACGCAAAGTCGGATGTTCTGGCGATATCAATACTTTATTAGATGCTTCTAACTGGGAGAAGAAATCTTTGGAGTCAACATCGTAAGTGTTAAAAGTCGGTATGTTAGAGTTTACTGTTCCTTTTTTTGATTTGCCAAAGTCATATTTCCCGAACCTGAAATCTTCTCTGTTTTTCTTGATTGTCTCTAAAATGATGTTTTCATAGCTGTTTAAGACAGAATACTCTTCAAACGACTCTTTTGCATATTTTAAATTCTGCCCTGTTTTTACAAAGAGTTCCTTTTCCGCCTTTTCTTTAAAGAAATTGTCGAAAAAGGAAAACAGATTGCCGATGTTTTGACTCAGCAAGTCGGTAGAAAAAGTGATGCCGAAGTATGAATTGTCACGGTTGATATTGCTTATGATATTGCCGCGTATGTAAGTGTAGTATATACGCTCGTGCCCCGGCACTATCTCCACAAAAAAAGATATGTCTCTCTTTGTAAAAGTCGCGTTGTAGAACTTCTCGCAATAGCCTTTTTCTTTCTCGGTTATGTTGTCGGGTTTGATTTCCCGACCTCTCGTTACGCCGTGAATCAGTATTCTTTCCATCTTTTAGCCTCTTACTTTTTTCATGATTTTCTCCCAAAGTCTTTGAGGATATTTGTCGTCCCCAACTTCATAATATGTATCACCATCGTTTGTCGAATTATATGTTCCTGTGGAGAATGGTATGAAGTCGCAATTATAAGGTTTGAGCCATTTTACAATAGGAGTGTCATTTCTGAAAGGGTTTATAATGCAACTGTAGTTGTTTTTCAAATCATATAATGCTTGAGGCATGTTAACAACACCCTGTCTGATGATCAATTCCTGTTTTTCGTCTATTTTATTGTATAGAAGAATGAATGAATCTTTGTTTTTGTTTTTTTTCACCAACCGGTTGATTTTCCCCACGTATTCACGTCTGTCTTGGTCATTTTTCCAATCAGGTTCGAGAATTATCAACCAGACTTTCCTGACTTTGAGGTTTATTATTTTGTTTATATACCTCGGATATTCGTTGCCTCCTTTTGACTTCGAATCCATGAAATAGTGTTCGCCGGGAGCCTCTAACAGCTGACATATAGGGCTTCCATTCTTAAAGACACGCAGAAGCATGAAGTCGTTCGTACTTTCTGCAGCCTTGTCGCTATCTACCATTTCGTTGAAATTCTCGCACATCATCCTGTACTTTGTGTCTTGGCTGTCGCGAAAGTTTTTTTCAGGAGAGACGCTATAGCCATTTTCAATCAGCCAGCGCGACAACCTGACCAAAGTCATGGTTTTGCCGCAGGCGGGAGGGCCGAAAAGCACCACTATCGGCGTTTTCGTGTCGGCTACAGTCACTTTTATTTCATTAACATCCTTTATCTCTGCAGTAGTGTAGCCGCCATAGCTGTGGTTGTTTTCAATAGGAGCCGTTGAATCATCCGTGATGTTGACTGTAATGCCATCGTCACTGACTGTGCTTGATTCATCATCGGTGTCATCGTCCTCGTCAGTGTTTGATACATCATCATTATATGATGTATCATCTTCCTCTGTTGCTTGTTGGAGCTCTTCGTTGTTGTTTTCAGTCTCAGTGCTCTCATCTCCAAAATAATTCTTCGCTACTAACATGATTTTTGTATTTATTTATTCTTTATTCACTTTTCTTGAAGGCCAAATCGAAGAAAATGAAGGCCGCCACATCAACGAGAAGGGATATCAGAATCCAGAAGATGAAGCCGTGGCCTTTGTAGTTCCCCTTGATGAAATCGCCCCACACGTCGAACACGCTCATGAGCCTCTTGACTTTTGTCACGGGCGACGCAGCTGTATATCTCTCCTTGTCGGTGTGCGATTTGAAGACGATGAACTTTTCATAGTTGCTTATCGTAGAATAGCCGTTGTTCAGCCGGTGGTTCAGGTCGTGCGCGAAATTGATGTCGTTTATCGCTGAAATGTCCTTGGTCAGCACGTTTTCCGCCTCCTCAATGTTTTTACGGGAAACCGAGGCCTCTTTTTGAAATCGCTTTGTATTTACTGCCATCATCGAAGACCTGATGTTGTCTTTTCTCACTTGTGCCAAAGCGTAGATCTTCTTTCTATATTCTCCTACAAGTTTTTTTCTCTGCTGCTCCGAAGTGCTCGGGTAGGACAGAGGATCGACAGTCGGGACATCCAACAATGCGGCAAAATCTGACAATATCTGTTTCGATTTGGGGCCGAATCCTGGATTCACATCGTTCATTATTTCAGCCTCCAATTCTGCCAGCTTGATTTTCACTTCATTATCAAATGTTGTCTGTTGTTTCAGGATCTGTTCTTCGATTGTTGTATTCGAGACGAGCTGTCCAAGATAGCCTTTCGTGGTTGAGATGTCGTCGTTGGCCACGTCGGAGGCTACCGAGCGGTAGAAGAAGGTGTGTGTGTTGGTCGGCAGGCTGCAAATCAGCCAGAAGACGGCGACAATGAGGATCCCGGCAGCAAGCTTGCCGCCCCGGTTATGCACATACACGTTGCTATTGAAACTGTCGGCTATGAGTTTCGTGCCTATTGAGGCTATGATGAAAAAGCCGATGGTCACGGCGTAGCAGAACACCACCGGCCACGACGGCAGCAGCATGTGCAGCGACTCGGCTGTTGCCCAGCAGCTTACAGCGGCAAAAACGATGTAAGCGACAAGGAAGAGTGATTTTTTGTAGTTGTTTTCCATAATTAATGTTTTAAGCGCAAAACTATGAAAAACGGAATGGCGCGCCGGGTTTCTGCAAGGCTTGCAGAAATTGTGATTTGTGAATAGAACTTTGAACTTAGAGCTTTGAACTAAGAGCTAACTTCGGGAATTTCAGTAGATTATCAGTAGGAGTGCGGAGCATTGAAACGCTGCCTGCCATAACATGCGGGCGAATGCGACCAAGTCCGGACTGTTACCTGGTAATATGTCTGTTATTTCTTCCGGGAGTCAACAACATACCCGTTGTCGTCAAGCAACGATATGCCTGTTTGGGTAAGGTACGGCCTGATCTGCTCGTATGGGATGAAGCACTGCGGCATTCCGGCGGCGTATGCGGTGATTTCATACTGCTGGTAAACAAACAGGATGCCGTTCTCCATGAACACTGGCGGCGTTGTGGGAAGTGGGAAAATCTCTGCTTCATCGAGCACAAGCGACTCCTGCAGTGTGTTCTCCGTGTCAAAATACTGTTCCTCAACACCGGCCTTCACAAGTTCGGCAAGTTGCTGGAGTTTGTCGTTGAGGAATATGTCGTATGAAATCCTCCTTCCGTCTGATTTCCTGAATGTCTGCCCATAATAGGTGGCGTACCCGTGCGCGCCGCCCAGGTAGCCTGCACCCTTGCAGATGTAAGACACCACCTTGTCGGTTTCGTATTCCTTGGAAAATGCAATTTCCTTCGAGGCTTCCATGTCGCTGTGCATGTCGGGCAGCACGTTCTCCCGGAGGTCTTGCAGGTAAAGGTCTGCATAGTACGACATCATTCCTTTCCCGTCGTCGTTTGAAGGGTTGCGGAAAGTGCCGCCGAGCTCTTCCGACATCCATTCGTATATGCTGTTCACGGCGAAGAAGTTGCCCGATACGGGGCAGTCGGCCGACACGAGCACCTTGGCCGAGTTGCCCGTGTTAATGAGAGAGTCTGATACTGTTACAGCCTCTGTCCGTATCTCTGTGGCAGGAATCTGGGCGAGTGATGTTATGGCGTTTGTGGCGGTTATGTCGAAATTCCTTCTGCAACCGCCGAGAAAAACCGCTGCCAACACTGCCGCGGTATAAACTGTGGTCCTGATTTTCATGATGTTTGTTGTTGATTATACAAGTTTCATCAGATAGTCTCCGTAACCGCTTTTCATAAGCGGTTCAGCGATCTTGTGCAGTTGCTCCTTGTCGATGAAGCCCTGGCGGAAGGCGATCTCCTCGATGCAGCCCACTTTCAGGCCCTGCCTGTCTTCAACGACCTGCACGAACTGGGTTGCGTCGATCAGCGACTTGAAGGTGCCGGTGTCGAGCCACGCGGTGCCGCGCTCGAGCTGGCACACTTTGAGTTTCCCGCATTCGAGGTAATGTCTGTTCACGTCGGTGATCTCATATTCCCCCCTTGCACTGGGCTTGATGTTCTTGGCCACCTCAACCACCGAGTTGTCGTAGAAGTAGAGGCCCGGGACCGCGAAGTTCGACTTCGGGTTCTTCGGCTTCTCCTCTATGGAGACCGCGTTGTGGTTTTCATCGAACTCGACCACGCCGTAGCGCTCGGGGTCCGACACGTGGTAGGCGAAAATTATGCCGCCGTCGGGGTCGCTGCTTGCCGCGAGATGGCGCTCTATGCCGCCGCCGGAGAAGATGTTGTCGCCCAGCACGAGCGCGACCTTGTCGTTCCCGATGAACTTCTCGCCGAGGACGAACGCCTGCGCAAGTCCGTTAGGCACCTCCTGCACCTGGTACTCGAAACGGCAGCCTATGCGCGAGCCGTCGCCCATAAGGCGGCGGAAGTGCGGAAGGTCCTCCGGTGTCGATATTATGAGTATTTCGCGAATGCCGGCCTGCATGAGCGTTGAAACCGGATAATAGATCATCGGCTTGTCGTAGATCGGCATCAACTGCTTGCTCATTGCCAACGTGATGGGGTGCAGGCGCGTGCCGGCTCCTCCGGCTAATACTATTCCTTTCATGTTCTTTTGTTCTTTTTTAAAAGTCCGCAAAATTATATTTTTTTGGCTTATCCGCAGCATTTTTTTTCCGTGTTTGCTAGACTTTCATCACATTGAATGCTGAATGCTTCTGCAATATGACAATTTGTCATGAATCGTCGCCGCCTGTAACGCAAGTTTTTGATTTCTGCATGATTATAAGGCACAATATCCTGAACATAATTCTTAACGGGAACGGAAGACTAAGCAGGACAGATGTAAGATTTTTTTGGCACAGATTTTGCTTAACGGTTGTCGTCAAAAAAAATGACTAACCAAATTAAATCGTTTTAATATGAAATCTACAATCAAACCGTTATCAGACAGAGTTTTGGTAAAACCTGCCGAGGCCGAGCAGAAGACAGCCGGCGGAATCATCATCCCTGACACCGCAAAGGAGAAACCCCAGCAAGGAGTTGTTGTCGCTGTGGGTCCTGGAAAAAAAGACGAGCCCATGACAGTCAAGGTTAAGGACACCGTCCTCTACGGAAAATATTCCGGAACGGAGATTCAGCTCGATGGAGAGACATACCTTATCATGAAAGAAAGCGACATTTACGCAATATGCAAATAATTCAGTAAACAAAAAAAACTTCAATTATGGCAAAGGAAATTAAATATAACTGGGAAGCCCGCGAGGGTTTGAAGAAAGGTGTTGACGCATTGGCCAACGCAGTAAAGGTTACTCTCGGCCCGAAAGGTCGTAACGTTATTATAGACAAGAAGTTCGGTGCGCCGCAAATCACAAAGGACGGTGTTACCGTGGCCAAGGAAATTGAACTTCAGGAACCCATTGAGAACATGGGTGCACAGATGGTCAAGGAAGTGGCTTCAAAGACCAACGACCAGGCCGGCGACGGCACGACAACGGCAACAGTTCTTGCCCAGGCAATCTTCAACACGGGTCTCAAGAACGTGACGGCCGGCGCAAACCCGATGGACCTCAAGCGCGGCATCGACAAGGCAGTCGCCAAGGTTGTCGAGAACCTGAAGTCTCAGTCTGTGGAAATCAACGACAGCCACGAGAAAATCGAGCAGGTGGCAACAATCTCTGCAAACAACGACTCCGCAGTGGGCCAGGTCATCGCAGAGGCCATGCAGAAGGTGAAGAAAGAAGGTGTTATCACCATCGAGGAGGCAAAGGGCACCGACACATACGTGAAAGTTGTTGAAGGAATGCAGTTCGACAGAGGCTATATCTCATCATACTTCGTTACCGACACCGAGAAGATGGAGGCAGTTTACGAGTCGCCATACATCCTCATCTACGACAAGAAAATCAGCAATATGAAGGAGTTCCTGCCGATTCTCGAGAAGGTTGTTCAGTCAGGACGTCCTATGCTCATCATATCGGAGGATGTTGACAGCGAGGCTCTCGCAACACTCGTTGTGAACCGTCTGCGCGCCGGCCTCAAGATTGTTGCCGTAAAGGCTCCAGGCTTCGGCGACAGAAGGAAAGAGATGCTCGAAGACATCGCAATTCTCACTGGCGGAACAGTGATTTCAGAGGAAAAAGGCTACAAACTCGAAGACGCCACTCTCGAGATGCTCGGCTCCGCTGAAAAAATCACCGTCGACAAGGAGAACACGACAATTGTGAGCGGCAAGGGTGACAAGAAAAACATCAGTGCAAGAATCGCCCAGATAAAGTCCCAGATTGAGAAGACCACCTCAGACTATGACCGTGAGAAGCTCCAGGAGAGACTCGCCAAGATGGCAGGCGGCGTGGCAGTGATATATGTAGGCGCAGCTTCGGAAGTGGAGATGAAGGAGAAGAAGGACCGCTTCGACGACGCGCTCCACGCAACTCGCGCAGCCATAGAGGAGGGTATTATCCCTGGCGGCGGCGTGGCTTACATCCGCTCGATAAGCAGCCTCAAGAACCTCAAAGGCGACAATGAGGACCAGCAGATCGGCGTCGACATCGTTAGGCGTGCGCTCGAGGAACCTCTCCGCCAGATCACGAACAACGCCGGCAAGGAAGGCTCCGTTGTTGTCAATGCCGTTATGAAGGGCAAGGGCGACTACGGCTACAACGCCCGCATCGACGAGTACCAGCACCTCATAGAGGCGGGTGTAATCGACCCCACAAAGGTTTCGCGCGTTGCCCTCGAGAACGCAGCCTCTATTGCAGGAATGCTGCTGACGACAGAATGCGTGCTTGCTGAGATCAAGGAAGAGACACCTGCTGCTCCTATGGGCGGGATGAACCCGGGAATGCAGGGCATGTACTAATTTTTCATAGCACTTACTTACGGGCGGGAGTCGTTGTCGGCTTCCGCCTTTTTTATTTGCAAATGGCCGGAGTTTGTCTGGCTAAAGCGAGAAATTGATGCCTAAATAGAACGTCGTTCCGTAAGCGTAGTAATACTTGTTCGCGAACTTGTTGACATTGTAGTTGGTGTAGTCGAAACGGTACTGCTCCCAGGCTGTTGTTACAAGTTTCTTGTTGTTGAGCAGGTTCGTGACGCTTGCGTTCAGGCCGAGGATGTGTCCCTTTATTCTCCACGACTTGCTTACCGACAAATCTATTGTGAACTGACCCTTGAGCCTGGTCTGGTCGACAACCTGGTGGTAGAGTTCTGAATTCTCGTCGAGGGAGCCGCGGGCCGTCGACGTTCTGCGCTCGGGGTTGAGGTCGCAGTATATCTTGTCGAAATAGTTGGCATTGACGGTTACCCACCAGTACTTGTGGTTGAACTTGAGACCAAGTGTGGCTGCGGCCTGCGGTGTGCCGGCCACGTGGAAGTTCTTCCAGTACACGGTTCTGTTAACCTCTCCATCGAAGTCTGTGCCGTTCTCGGCGTTCATGGTAACGGTTGCGCGGTCTGAATACCTGTAGTCGCCCCAGGTGCCGGCCATTATCAGGGTGAACATGGTGCCGAGCTTGACCTCCGCTCCGGCCTCGAAGCCCCAGTGCCTCTGGGCGATGCCTGAGATGGAGTAGTTGACCATGCTTGCATAGTCGTCGTGGTAGAAGCTCACAAGCTTGGTGGCGTCGTTTATCTGCGTTAGAAATGCTGAAACCCGCATCTTCACGATGGGGTAGGAAAGAACGTATGACAAGTCTCCGGAGTAGATCTTCTCAGTGGTGAGGTTGTCGACATATTTGTTGTGGATTCGCGGTGCGGTGAAAGAGTTGAGTACGCTCGGTGCCTTGCGTTCAGCCATGGTGTTGAGGACAAGGTAGTTGCGTCCGTTGATTTTGTAGGTTATGCCAGCCTTCGCGCCCAGTTCAAGGAACGATTTTGTGGCCGACTTGCCCAGCGACTCGTCCTTGAAGCGGCCGTTCTGCATTTTTCCGTCCCTGTAGAACTCCGTGCCGCCTATGAGCCCGCCTATATGGAAGTCCACGTGGTTGTATGTCGCCTTGGCCATGGCCCACACTTTTTCATTGTATATGTGATAGTCGAAGTCGTAACCGAACACATCCCCCTCTGTGAGCGTGTCATCCTTATGGAGGAGGTCGTTGTATTGCACGTTCATGTCGTCGGGGAAGTCGCCTTCGGAGAACTTGTCCACGTCAAGCCAGTAGCTTCCTCCAAGGAGGTCGGCGATGGTCTTGTAGTTTCGTTGTTTTATGCCGCGCAGTGAGGCGCCGGCGTACAGTTTCCATTTGTCGCTGATGTTCCAGGTCAGGTTGGTTGCCCCGCCAGCCTGGATGTGGTCGAGGGTGCGGTTTTCAATCATGTACTGCGCCCTTTTCCCTTGCTGTGCCGCGAGCTGGTTGACGTTGTAGAGGTTGTCCCAGTTGATCTGTGTGTAAGACTGGTCGTTGGTGGTCCAGAGGTCGACGATGCTCTGGTAAACGCCGGCAGTGTCCCCGTTGTCGATCTGGTAGGATGGCAGGTACCTGTAGTAGTCGGGGCGGGGGTCAGGCGCGTCGTACCAGTTGAGCGATGTGGAGTTGTTTCGGCCGAATGTCGTGGCGAGGGTTGTGTTCACGTGAAGCCTGTTGTTCTCGGGCGCGTATGTGTGCGTGAGCAGGATAACCGGCTCGCAGAGAGTCCCTATTCGGGCGTTGCGCTTCTTGCCGTTGTACCATCCCCAGTTGGCGTTGTAGTAGTTGTTGCCGAGCAGGTCGTAGGCTTCCTGCACGGAGCTCGACTGCATCCCGCGTTGCCTGTATGACGTGAACGCCGAGATGTTGAGCCAGTGGTCGTTGTTGATTTTTTTCTCGGCGGCTATGAACCCGGCGAAGCCGTTGAACGAGGTGCCGTCAACGTATGCCATGTAGTTTCCGAAACGCGCGGATGCGGAGGCCGTAACCGCCCATCCGTTAGGCAGCAGACCGGTGCTGTAGGTGAGCATTAGGCGATTGTTGTAGGTACGGTTGGCGGTTGAATACGAAACTCTCAGCTGTTTGCGGAAATTGCTGGCCCTCAGGTTGTAGTTGCTGGCCCCGCCGATGTCGCCGAACCCGAACGCCGCTGCGTTGAGGTTGCTTACGTTCTCCGGATAACGGAAGATGTTGTTCAGTCCTCCCCACTGCGAGAAGTTGGAACGTCCGTTCACGAGGCTCCACATCTCGAAGCCGTTTGCGTATGTGTTCTGATACCTGTTGTCGTAGCCGCGTGCCCTGAAGTAAGCTATGCTGAACGTGTACGACGTGTTGTTGGTGAAGACGTCAGTGTTGCTGTGCAGAAGGCTCGGCACGAAGTTACCGCCGCCGAAGTCGCTGTCGTCAGGCTCCTCGCTGACCCCGTATGAGTCGGACTCATCCTCGTTCTCCCGGGAAACGGTGTCTGTCACGGTCTGTTTCTTCTCCTTTTTCTTGCCTTTGTCCTCCTGGGCGCTGACAGTCGAAACTGTGAGCACTACGGCCAATATCAGCAGTATAGTTCTACGCATATTCCTGATGTTAAATTTAAATGCAAAATTAACAAATATTTTTTATCGGCGTGCAATAAAATAAAATAAGCGGTACTCGTTACATACCGCTTATCTTGCAGATAATTATTACTAATGGTTTTTATTATGGGAGCGACTATGCGTAAAGCTCGGTGAACAGGTCGCGGAGTTCCTTGTTCTCGCGGAGTTCCTGCAGAGTAATCTCTGCGTGGCCTTTGGTATAGCCGTTGCCTATAATCATTGTAACGTCAGAGCCAACGCCCTCGGCGCCGAGTGCCGCTTTCGTGAACGAGGTGGCCATGGAGAAGAAGTAAACCAGGCCGTCGTCCTTTGTGCAAAGCACTGAAGTCATCTCTGTGTCGGGGATGTTGACGTTGTTGATGGTAACGTCGGCGAGCTTGCCGTTCGTTATTTCGGAAATTTTCTCAAGAGAGGCCACGGGGTCGGCGGCATTGCCTGCGAACACATAGTCGCAGAAGCCGAGTTTCTGAAGGCGCTCTGTCGATTTCTGGCTGTGGCACATGCCTATAACGCAGCCGGTTACGCCCACGCGCTTCATGGCTTCGTAGCAGCAGAGCATCCCGGACTTTCCGCCAGCGCCTATGATGAGGACTGTGTCGCCCGGCTTGCACAATTTCGCGGTCTGCGCGGGTGCGCCTGCAACGTCCAGAGCCGACAACGCCAGTTTCTCAGGAAGGTCTGACGGAATCTTGGCGTAGATGCCGCTTTCAAAGAGGATGGCCTTGCCCTTGATGTCAACCTGGTCAACGTCCTCGCGGATCTCGAGAATCTCATCGATGCGCAGAGGTGTGAGCGACAGGGAGACCAAGGTCGCGATTTTGTCGCCTTCCTTGAGGTCTATCTTTCCCTTCAATGCGTCGCCTATCTTCTCAACGCGGCCGAGGAGCATACCGCCCGAACCTGTGCGGCGGTTGCGGTGCTTGCCCTGCAACTCCACGTTCAGGAGCATCTCCTTCTTTATCTCTTCCATGACTGCGTCCCTGCTCGCGCCTTCTCCGGCCTGCTGCTTGGCATAGTTGTGGATGTCGGTGAACGAGGCTGAATCTATGTTCAATGTCTGTACATCTATGAGGATCTCGTTGTCGTAGATCTCGTCCATGTTGTTGTCGATCTTGTTTGCCGGCTGAGGAAGAACGCCCTTGGGTTCTATAACTCGGTGTGTTCCGTATTTGTTGCCTTTCTTTTGCATAAATATGTAATTTTAAGGTGATTAAATATTCTCTTTTACCTCGTCTTTTGCGGTTGCAAATATAGTTTTTTTTTCTATAGAAAGCAATAGTGAAAGCAGATTTTGTTTTTTTAACAGTCTCGCACCTTCAACAAGACTTCTGACTCATGATGAAGTCGGAGACAAGTGTGTAGAGTTCCCTGATTTTTTTGTCTGATAGGGATTCAAGGTGTCTTTCCATCACGTTTCTGTCGCCCCTTGCCGCCGGGCCTGTCTGCGCCTCCCGTGGCGGCATCTCCTCGAGTTTAGCCACGGTGTTTTTCAACAAGGGCAATAAAAGAGACAGGTTCAAGTTGTTGTCGGACAGGATTTTGTCGGCAATGGTGTACATGGCGTTGCTGAAGTTGCAGGCAAATACGGCGGCAAGATGGATGCTGGCGCGTTGCTCCTCGGAGACCTCCTCGCAACTTGGCGACAGCTCGCTGCAAAGGTCGCGGAGAGTTGCCGACATGCTGCCGGCATGAACCGACTCAACGCAGAGCGGAACCTCGATATTGCGCATGTCCTGGGCCTTTGTGAGCGTTTGCAACGGATAGATAACCCCATAGTTGCCAGACTTGCCCTCAAGGCACCGGCAAGATACCGTTCCCGATGTCATGAACGCGCTCTTCATCTTGAAGTCCAACCTGCTGAGGAAATCCTCGTATGCGCTGTCGCTCAGGGAAAGAATGTATAAGTCAGCGTTCTTGTCGATGTTTTCGACATTGTCGGTGGCGCGCGCTCCCGACAGAGCCGCCACTTTTAGGGCGTTCTCAATGTTCCTGCTGTAAACCGTTGTTATCCTGAACTTTGCCGAGTTCTGAAGCCTTTGTGCCATCCAAGTGGCGACGTTGCCTGAGCCAATGAGCGTTATGTTCATCAGTATGAAAATTTGCTGCCTCCCACAAATTCGCGAAGTATGGAGTTGCCCGGCAGCACCGACTCGGGGATTACCTTGAAGAATGAGAGCAGCACTATGAGGCGGATTGCCTCGGCGTATTCCACCGAGCTCTCTGGGACTTCAAGCAGGATGCGTATGGCATACGGCTTCAAGACCCCCAGTTCGAAGATCAGCGAGGTGTTGATCATGTAGTCGGCGTTCTCCTGGAACGGGAATATGTTCTTCTCCTCGCCCCTTCTCACGCTGCTCCATCTCCGTATTGTGTCAACCGCCGAGTACCCGCGGTAGTTGTAGTCGCGCACAAGTCTGCGCAGGAGGCGGTTGTCGGCCGTCGGCACCGGGTTCTCCTTGTCGATTGATATTGAGGTGAGGGCGGAGACGAACATCTTGAATTTCAGTTTGTCGGGAATCTGCGCGGTGAGTTCGGGGTTCAGGCAGTGGATGCCTTCAATAACCAATATCGAGTTGTCTTTCAGTTTCAGCTTGTTTCCGTTCCACACTTTGCAGCCCTTTGAGAAGTCGAAGGTAGGGATCTCGACCTCCTCGCCCGAAACGAGCCTGTTGAGAGTGTCGTTGAAGAGCGGCAGGTCGACGGCGTACAACGATTCGAAGTCCTTCTCCCCATGTTCGTCGAGGGGGGTCTCATCCCTCTCCACGAAGAAGTCGTCGACGGAGATTTGCACAGGGTCGTAGCCGAGCACCGAAAGCTGCACCGACAGCCGTCGGCAAGTTGTTGTCTTTCCCGAACTCGACGGACCGCTGATCAGCACCATCTTGATGTCGCTGTTGCTGTGAATCATCTCGGCTGCTGCGGCGATGCGTTTCTCCTGATAGGCCTCGGCCACGAGAATCTCGTTCTGGAGCCGCTTCGGGTCGCTGATCTGGTTTATGTTGTAGGAGTATGAGATGCCCATCTTGCTCGCCCATTCCTTGTCGTATTTATACACGGAGAAGAGCTTTGGCAGCTGCATGGTCTTCGGCATGGTGCGTATGTTTTTCTTTGACGGAAGTTTGAGAAGCAGTCCGTTCTCGTACTTCTCGAGGCCGAAGGTCTTAAGATAGCGCGTTGACGGCACCAAGTAGCTGTAGTAGAAGTTCACGCTGTTGCCAAGTTTGTGCACAGATGTGAATATCCGGTCTGAATTTTTGAACAGCTCGAGTTTGTCGTCTAGATGATGACGCTCGAACTCCTTCATGGCTTCCGAGGTCAGCATCACCACATGCTCTATCGGCAGGTTCTTTGCCACGGTCTCGCGCATCTTGCCAAGAAGCTTGTTGACCGTCTCTTCGTTTATAGGCTCGTCCATGTTCTCCAACGTGCAGAACCGGCCTCCTGATATGGAGTGCTTGATCTGAAGCCTTACCTTGTTGCTGAAAACCTCGTCGACGGCGTGCGACAGGAGGAAGAAAAGCGAACGCACGTAAATGTCGCGGCCATACTTTGAGTAGTAGTTTAAGAAGTCCACCACCGAGGGCTTGTGTATCCGGTATGAGAGCGAGCGTACCTTGTTGTTCACGAGCGCCCCTATCATGGGTTCCTCGCTCTGTTCTATCCCGCAGCGCGAGTAAAGTTCCTCAAGGGTTATACCGTAAGGCACCTCCATGATGTTTTCCAAGTTCTTGCAGTAGATTTTAACTTTGTCGTCCATAATATATGCTAAGTTGTGTGTGTGTTGATTTTTTGCAGATGTTTTTAACGCACGAGGGTTACCGTGCCGTCTCTTTCGGCATGTGAGCCGTCAGGCATGACATATTCTATATGATAGATGTAAATGCCGGGTGGAAGCAACTTCCCCTTGATGCGCCCGTCCCATCCCTCCTGAGGGTTGGTGGTGATGAAGACGAGGTCACCGGTGCGCGCATATATCGCCATCTGGTACCCTTCGGCCGACACGAAAGAGTTGACCGGCCGGAATGTGTTGTTGTTGTACTTCGACGGCCTGAATGCGTTTGGGATGAAAAGCGTGGGCTCCTGTGTCAGCGATATTTCGTTCGACAGACTTGTCTCCGAAAAGCCATATTGGTTGTCAACTTCTTCGGCCTCAACGCAGTAAGTAAACTTCGAACCGCTGCCGTACTCCGAGGAGACGTCGTCGGTGTGGCCGTTCATGGAAGACGGTGTGACGTTGGCGATGTTGCTGAACCCGTCGTCCGATTCCCTCCTCCTCAACAAGCGGTATTCTGACACACCGCCGTCCCATCCTTCGTAGGCCTGCCATGTGAGTGAGTTGCTCTGCGAGAGCGCCTCGCCCTTGAGCAGTATGTTGTGGGAGATGTTGGAGAATGCCACTTCAGCGCCGCACCCGTCAGTGAGAAATGCCCTGTAGTAGTAGTTCTTCTTCCAAAAACTTGCTGAGCTGTCGGCAAAGGTATATTCGGCCGACGGAGTGTGCTGGTATGTGATGTAGTTCTCAAACCCAACGCCGTCCTCGCTTCTCTGCAGTGTTATCGATCTGAAAGGCAGAGTGTCGCCTGAAGTCAACACCTTGATTCTGATGTATCTGTTGTCAATCACCGACACCGAGCGTATGTAAGAGAAGTCGTTGTGCTGTTCCGACTGGAGTTTCACAGTTACTCTGTTTGAAGAAGCCGAAACGCTCCCGTCGGCGTTCCTTGCCTTTACTGTTATGAAATAGTCTTTGTTCAATTCCAAATCGCTGAGCATGAAAGAGCTGCTTTGTGTTGTGCCAGCTGAAACCCAGCTTTGTGTAGGATCTTCGCTCTTGAATATCTCGTACTCACCGATTCCACCTGACATGTTTTTGTAAACGTTCCAGGAGACGATGGCGTTTCGGTTGCAAACATCCGTGCTTGAAACTGTCAGTCTCATGTTGCCCTGCATCTCCGTGTTCACGTCAATTTGGGGAGAGCTGTTCTCGCATGAGTCGAGGGCGGCGATGCGGTACGATCTTGTGCCTTGCGACGGGTCGAAGCCGCTGTCAATCCAGAACGTCTGGTTGTAGGCAGTGTCGAGTGATATGAAGCCGTTGGGGGTTTCGTAGTATATGATGAAGCCCATCATGTTCGGCTCGTTCTCGTGGAACCCCAGGATAACTTCGTTTGTTGGCGTCACCGACACGCTGTCGAGGGTGGGGGTGAGCGGCGGCGTGTTGTCTGTAAGGAACGCCGAGCCAATTGTTGTCATGAACGGACAGCTCTCGTTGTTGCTGCCGTAATTGTTCGTTATGCCCACCTGGTAGAAGAGGGTGTCGTTGCAAACATCGGAAGTGTCAATGTATGTCCTTTGCGTCTTCGGCACGGAGGCGAAAGGCATGACAGGGAAATCGGGGTCGGAGGAGCGCTTCTTGTATATGTTGTAGACGTTGCCCCAGCTCTGGTCGAGGTTGGATGTAGGCGCCTCCCAGGTGAGCGTGGCGAGAGTCCTGTCGCCGTTGGGGGTCACGGTTAGTGAAATCGACTTTATAGTGTCGGAACGGAACAAGTTTCCTGAATTGTCCACGGCCACTATACAGCAGTTGTAATGGCTCGACTGCTGGAAGTTCCTCAGGTGCTTGCCGCCGTAGTTGCAAAGATTGTATCCGTTGGTCGTCGCCATGTTTTCCATACTGTCCACAAGAACGCCGTTTACATAAAAGTAATATTTCTCGAAGGAAGAGCAGTCCTGGGAGTTGCTCCAGGCAACTTTCAACTCGTTGTTGTTGTCCAGCAGCATCAGGCACTGCATTTTCGGAGGTTCTAAAGCGGATGACTCAAAGACTGCGGCAATCAGTGTCGCAATCATGAAGATTATATGTGTTCTGACTTTATTCACGATTTTCACCAACGATTATCCTGTTGAATTTATTGTAAGAGAAATGTTTTTTTGCCAAATCTTGTATGTCGTCGGCTGCAACTTCCTTTATTTCCGCTATGTTGCGTTCCATTTCAGTCTCGTCAAGTCCGAAATGGTGGTAGATGGCGAATTTCTGCATTGCGTTCACGCTCGTGTCGATGGAGCGCAAGTTGAGTCCGGTCATGTAAGTCTTTACCGTCGCGAGTTCTTTCTGCGGCACCGGCTCCTTCTGGAGCAACTCGAGTTCCTCGAAGCATGAGTCAACTGCCGCGGCGGTGTCCTTTGCGTTCACGTCGCTGCTTATCGCGAACACCGACTGGCTTCCGAAATATGCCGACGCCGCCGACACCCCGTACGTGAAGCCCTGTCTCTCCCTCAGCTTCTGCATGAGCCTCGATCCGAAGTAGCCGCCTGCAATGGTGCTCAACACCGAGAATTTGCTTCGCTCGGGGTCGTTGTATCCCGCCATGGGCACGCAAAGCACGATGGAGGACTGAAGGCAGCCGGGCATCTCCTGGTATATGGTGCGTCCTTCCGTCCATGGCTGGATTACAGGGGGCGCTGCTGACTTTTCCCCTTGCGGTATTCTCGAGAAGTTGTCGTGAATGATCCTTTCAGTCTCATTGTCAACATTGCCGGTGAAGAATAGCGTCATGTTCTCGGCGCAGCATACAGCACGTTGGAATGTGGCCAAGTCGCCGATGTTCACGGCGTTTATCGTCTCAGGCGAGGAGAATTTGAAGATTTCGGGCAGGGATTTCCCGAAAAGTTCCCTCCATAACAGCCTCCACGACAGGAAGTCGGTTTTCTGCTCGTTGTATGCCAGGTTTTTCAGTTCCCTTTCCTTGTAGAGCTGAAGGCTGTTCTCTCTGTACGCCGGGTTGGTAAGGAAATCGCAGATGTCGGGGAGTATGTTGCCGATGTTCCGCTTTGGGATTGTGATCATGACCTGGACTTTGTCGAGCCCTATGTTTGTAGTTATGTTCGTTCCGAAGAAGTCGAGTCTCTCCTCCATCTCCTCAGGCATGTAGTGTCGAGAACTTTCACGGAGGAGTTGGAACGCGTACTGGCAGACGTGTTTCTTGGTTTGGTGAAGAGTGCCGGTCCTGAATTGGAGAAGCAGGTATATGAGGTCAAGGTTGGGGTTCTCGAAACAGTAAGTGCGTATCCCGTTGCTCAGAGTGTCTTTTTTCGGCGAGGGGAGTTTGATGTCGTCAATTTCTTTGATTTCAGGCTGTTTGGTTCTGTCTGTCATTGTCATCTCTATGGTATTAGAAGAATTTGTCCTTGAAGTTTTTCCTCCTTGTTGTCTTTGTTCTTGTGCCTGATGGTGTACAAGTACACACCTTGCGGCAGGGTTTTTCCCCTGAATGTGCCGTCCCAGCCGTTGTTTATGTTGTTGGAGCGGAACACGAGGTCGCCGTTTCTGCCGAATATCATGATTTCGAAGTTTTTCGGTTCGAAGTTCGCCTTTGCGAGGAAGACGTCGTTGAGGCCGTCGCCGTTCGGCGTGAAGGCTGACGGGACGAAAAATTGGTTTTCAGAAGGGGCAGTGTTCTCGTCAGGGTTCTCGTAGGCGGCCACATCGTTTCTGAAGTCGGTCGGTACGGTTGTTTCGGACGTTTCTGCCGTAGGGCTGACGTTAGTGGAGACTTTTTCTTGAAGTGCCGGTCTTTGTGTTTCTGATGTTGGGGTTGTTGCGGCGTGTGGGGTGGTGGCCGGCTGCGGCTGTTGCGCGGTGTTTGGCGTTATCGCAGCGGGTGGGGCCTCCGGTGTCCCGGTTTCAGCAGTTTGATTGTTGTGCTCCGTTACTGGTTTGTTGTCGAGTGTGTTCTTTGCGGAGAAATTCAAAGCAGGGGCTGTGTGTTCGTCAATTCTCGCGGTTCCCTTTTCATGGATTGTTGTCTCGGCGGAGTCTGCTGTGCCGGTGTTTTCGGCCGGGGTGCGGGTTTCTGCGGCGGTGCTCTCCTGCGCGGACGGTATGTTGCTCGCAAGGCGGACGGCGAAAACCAGCGCCGCCGCAACTATGATGCCTGACACGGCGGCGGCAATGCCTTTGGCAGTGCGCGGGAGCGGTTTCCTGCCGGTCATCTTGGCGATGGCCGGGTCGCCGGCGATGGCCGCCCATTCCTTCTCGCTCACGGGTACCTTTAGGTTCTCAAGCTTCCTGAATATGTTGTCGTAATCCATTGCTATAATATGTTGTCTTTCTCCAAGTATTTCTCTATCTGTTTGCGGAGGCTGGCACGTGCGCGCGACAGCAGTGTGCGCACATTTGTGGACGTCTCTCCCATGAGCCTGCATATCTCATCCTGTGGCACTCCGTCAATCACCGACAGGTTGAAGACACTCCTGTACTTGTCGGGCAGGCTGTTGACGAACCCGGTGAGCTCCTCCATCGTCAGCGTGTCGTTGATTCTCGCCGCTGTGTCGCGGATGTCGATATCCAATGCACTCAGTGTGTCCACATCGTGGAGCTTCTTCTTCCTGATGTGGTCGATGGCCTTGTTGATGGTGATCTTCCGCAGCCAGCCTCCGAGCGACGAGATCTTGTCAAAACCGGCGAAGTGGGTCAGTATGTACACGAAAGTGTCATGGAAGAGGTCCTCGGCCTCCTGCATGTCGGCGGTGTATCGCACGCAGATGCCCTTCACCATGGGGCCGTAGTCCAAGTACAACCGCTTCTGCGAGGCCGGGTCGCCCTTTCTGCATCCTTCTACTATCTCCTTTTCCTCTTCGGTCATGATATGTTCTCAACCTCTGTAAAGACGAATTATGCGTGTGAATGTTGCAACAAGCTTCATAATTCCAGCGAAAGCTGGTTCTTGAGATGGAAAGTCCTGCGGTGGTGCCCGGTGAGTCCGTGCTTGTTGACGGCGGCGATGTGCCTTGGCGTGGGATACCCCTTGTTGCCGGCCCAGTCGTACTCGGGAAAGTCCCTGCCGAGTTCCCTCATGAGGCTGTCGCGGTACGTCTTGGCTAATATCGACGCGGCGGCGATGGAAATGTATGTGGCGTCGCCCTTAACCACGCACCTGTAGGGGATTCCGAGCTCGCTGTTGAACCTGTTCCCGTCCACAAGGAGAAGTTCCGGCCTCGGCTCGAGCTGCGCCACAGCTTTGTTCATGCACTTTATCGACGCGTTGAGGATGTTTATCCTGTCGATTTCCTCCACTGACACTTCGGCGACTGCCCACGCAAGCGCGTCGCGGCGTATTGTCTCCGCCAGGGCATCCCTCTGCTTTTCGCCCAGTTTCTTGGAGTCGTCGATCTGGCTGTTCATGTATCCGTAGGGGAATATCACTGCGGCGGCGCACACGGGCCCGGCAAGGCATCCCCTGCCCACCTCGTCGCATCCGCATTCTATGACGCTTAAATCGCTGAAGTTCGGTTTTAGAGCCATAGAAGTACGAACAATATTGCTATAACGGCGTCATATACGAAACGGCGACGCTTTTTTATGACAGAGACAGACATGTATTCCGCGACGCTCGGCGTGAGGTACGCAATGGCGGGCATCAGCGGGATGCAGCCCGCAATCATGAACACTGCCATGGAGACAAACTGGAGGTGCAGTCCGGTGAACGCCTGGCGCAGCATAATCAGCTTGTTCTCGAAGTAGTTCCTCCCCCTGAACCAGAACACGACGACGGCGGCCATGAAATAAGCAAGAGCCGCGTAGTCCATCGGCGACAAGGTGTTGAAGGCCTTGATAGGGGCGATGAATTCCATCTGCCTCCACGAGGAGATGAACCCGTCGGTTCCGCCGCAAAGGAAAAACACGGAGAACGCCACCACGTATGGCAGTACCAGTCCCGACAGGAGAATGATGGTGTCCTTCATGGGCGAGACACTGTTCGTGGCTATGATGAAAACCAGGAACAGCACGATGCCGAAGGCGGAGAAGTCGACGAGTGTGGCAGTTGAAACGATGAGTCCGAAGGTCAGAATGTTGTCTTTCATCCTGGCGGGAGCGGCGCCTGGAGTGAATATCATCATCACCATTGACAGTGCCATTATGGTGAAAAACGACGGGTTGAAAGTGTCGAGCAGGTGGCCGAAGTTCATGAGGGCCAAGAAGAAAATGCCGGGCATCAGTGTCCTGCTCTCGTCGAACCTCTGCTTGTTGAAATGGCGCACTATGCCGATGGCGCTCACCGTCAACAAGACTATGGCCGTGAGTTTCATTGCAAGGGCGTCTTTCACCATGACACCGGCAAGCATTGTGAACAGGTGCGTCTTCCCCTCGATGGGGCATAGTGTCATGCTTGTGAATATTGTGAAGACCGACCAGGCGAGGAGACCTACAAGCAGAATGACCTGCGCCCTCAGGTTCTTGTTCAGAAAGTGAAGCATAGCTTTGTGTGTTTTGGGAGTAACTGGCTGAAAAAAAACGTGTAGGAGAACCTTCTCGACACTGTGAGATCTCTTGCGAAAATCTCTTTGAATGACAGTTGCCCTGTCTCGCTCTCCGAAACGGTTATGCATACAGGCTTTTCGTCCGCAACTTGGTGAAGGCCGTTGTCGATGCGGCAGAGCGCGTCCTCGAAGGTCATCCTGAAGTAGTAGTGCATCCGATGGGCGGTGAGGATTTCCGAGACGCCGAGCTTTGTGCATACCTCGCGCGTGCTTGGGCTGTCGGGCGTGCCGGCTACAGGAATTACAGTAACATTGTTGAACACCCCGGCCATGAGAGCCGCGAAAACGCTCAGCTCGTCCTCCATCATTATGCACACCCTGTCGACTGACAATGCGTCCATCTCGTTCATTATCGGCGCAACGAGCTGAGTGAACTGCGAGTTCGTGACAACTTTGCCGCCCATCTTGGCAGCAGTCTTGTCGGGATTGGCCGACACCTCTTCTATGAATGGCTTTATGATATTGTTGTATAACATGATATAAAAAACGCGCAAAGATACATAAAACTGTTCAAGTCTTCGCGTGGAAAAAATCAACTTTTTATCACCCTCGTGTTGACCATAAGTTAAAAATGTTGTATCTTTGCGGGTTGAAAAATGACAAAACAAAAAATCGGAAATATGAAAAGAGTATCTTTTATGATGTTAATGCTTGCATGTGTGGCGGTTTTCACCTCCTGCGGAAACAAGAAGTCTGAAACCCCCAAGGAGGACGCCAAAAGCGAGCTCCAGCAGAAAGTTGAGGAATACGCATACTTTGACCTCACGGCAGACCTTTCCAAGCTGAGCGAGAGCGAGAGAAAGCTGCTGCCGATCTTCTTCGAGATAGGCCAGATCATGGACGACCTGTTTTGGGAGCAGACATTCGGCGACAAGTCGTTGTTGGACACCATCTCCGACCCTTGGATGAAGGAGTTCGCCATGATAAACTACGGCCCGTGGGACCGCCTCGACGAGGAGAAGCCTTTCGTGCCCGGCTACGGCCCGCGCCCCGCCATGGGCAATTACTACCCGCAGGACATAACCAAGGATGAATACGAGGCACTCAGCGATCCGTTGAAATCATCGCACTACACCGTCCTTACCCGCGACGCAGAAGGAAACCTCAAAGTTGTTGGATATTATGAGGCCTACAAGGAGAAACTCGACAAGGTGTGCGAACTCCTCGACCAGGCAATCGAGATAGCCGACAACCCTACGATGAAGAAATACCTCGTGGAGAGAAGGAAGTCGCTCCAGACCAATGACTACTATCACAGCGACATGGCTTGGATGGATCTTCGCGACTCCAACATAGACTTCGTTTTCGGGCCGATCGAGAACTATGACGACGGCTTCAATTCTGTAAAGACATCTTTTGAGGCATTCGTGCTGGTGAAGGACGTTGAGGCAAGCTCAAGGCTCGACAAGTTCGTGCAGATGCTACCGCAGCTCCAGAAAGAACTGCCTTGCGACCCGAAGCACAAAAACTATGTGCCGGGAACGTCGAGCGACATGAACCTCTATGACGTGGTGTTCTACGGCGGCGACTGCAACGCGGCCGGCAAGACCATAGCCATAAACCTTCCCAACGACGACAAGGTGCAGGCGGAGAAAGGTTCGCGCAGGTTCCAGCTCAGGAATGCCATGCAGGCCAAGTTCGACAAGATAATGAAGCCCATCGGGGAGATTATCATCGAACCCTCTGAACAGAGCCACATAAAATTCGACGCCTTCTTCTGGAACGTTACTTTCCACGAGGTGGCTCACGGTCTGGGCGTCAAGCAGACAATCAACGGCAAAGGGTCGGTTGACGAGGCAATGCAGACCGAGAACTCCAGCTGGGAGGAGGCCAAGGCCGACATTGTGGGGCTTAACCTTGTGTGCAACCTTATCGAGAAAGGCGAGATCACCGACATCACTGTTGAAGAGGCCATCACAACATACATCGTGGGACTGCTGCGTTCAGTGCGTTTCGGCGCCGCCGAGGCCCACGGCATCGCCAACATGATGTGCTACAACTACCTGTTCGACAACGGCGCCTTCACCCGCAACGGCAACGGCACCTACCACATCAACTACGACAAGGCACGCAAGGCCATCGACGGCTGGATTGCGCTCATTCTAAAGACCCAGGCAGAGGGCGATTTCGATTTCGCAAGCCAGTACAGCAAAGACTACGGTAAAATAACTCCCGAACTCCAGAAAGACCTCGACAAAATCAACAAGTCGGGCATCCCGAGAGACATCAGGTTCAATCAGGGACTTGACGTGCTGGGAGTGAAGTAATTAGGAATAAGGAATTAGAAATTAGGAATCGTTGAGGAGACTTTGGGGTTGGGTTTATGTCACGCGGGGCTGAGATGTCCGGTTGTGGAATGATGGGTTAAGAATTTGAGAAGACAAGCATGTATTTGAAGAACATACGTCTGGCCAATTTCAAAAGCTACGAAGAGGCGGAGTTTTCGTTCAGCGGCAACGTGAACGGCATTGTGGGAGCCAACGGAAGCGGAAAGACAAACCTTTTGGATGCAATACATTACCTCTCGTTCGGCAAGAGCTGCTTTTCCCCAAAGGATGTAACCTCAGTGCGTATTACCGCTGATTTTTTCGCCATTCACGGCGATTTTGAGGACGAGGAGTCGGGCAACACCACAACCGTGAGTTGCGTCTACAAGAACGGCGCCAAGTCCATAAGGGCCAACAAGAAGGAGTATCCGCGCTTCAGCGACCACGTGGGTCTTTTCCCGGTGGTGATGGTGTCGCCCTACGACAGCGACATCATCAACGACGGCAACGAGGTACGCCGCCGCTTCTTCGACAAGACGATCTCCCAGTTCGACAAGAGTTACCTCCATGCCCTGATCAACTACAGGAAACTTCTCCAGCAGCGCAACGCCTTGTTGAGACGCCAGTTGGAAGGTGTTCAACTCGACATGCAGCTGCTACAGGTCATCGATTTCCAAATCGCCGAGATCGGCACGTCAATCTTTAATGTGCGGAAAGACTTTGTGGAGGCGATTCTCCCGATGTTCGTGGAACATTACTGTACTCTCTCCAAGGGTGCTGAAAAAGTCGGCGTGTCGTACAGGTCGGGACTTGGCGACACGTCATTCCTCGATGGGCTTGCCAAGAGCCTGCAAGCTGACTTGAAAAGCGGCTTCACCACTTTTGGCGTGCATAAGGATGACTATGACTTCACCATCGAGGACAGGCCGGCAAAACAGTTCGCCTCGCAGGGGCAGCAGAAATCGTTCTCACTTGCCCTGCGCCTCTCCCAGTTCGACTATGCGATGGCCCATAATCACAAAAAGCCTATTCTTCTGCTTGACGACATTTTCGACAAGCTCGACCGCGCGCGCATCTCCGAACTTCTGAACATGGTAGGGCGAGAGCATTTCGGTCAAGTCTTCATATCTGACACGGACGAGGAACGGGTGAAGACCATTTTGGATGGACATAACATAGAGCATCAGATACATACCATAGTGAAATAGAATTGGTGGTGGTACTGCTGTTGGCGCCATATCCCCATTCGGCGGCACTTGCAATGCGGGCAACACTGTGTAATGTAGATGTCTGCAGCACTCTATTTGCAAACTATATGTTTGCAGTTGACAATATGGTGTTCGAGTGGCAACGGGCAGCGCGGAGACTCTACGAGAGCATCTTCAGCCCCACAATGGAGATGATGAGCGTGGTGATGAAGAACAGTCGCCAGAAGGTGGCGGGTTCATGGAAGACGAAGATGCCTAACAGGACGGTGCCCACAGCTCCGATGCCGGTCCACACGGGGTAGGCGGTGCCGATGGGGAGGCTTTGTGTGGCCTTGGCAAGCAGCGCCATACTCAGTATCGAGAAGATGAAGAAGCCTCCGATCCACGCCCACCATGCCGAGCCGTCCGTCAGTTTGGCCTGGCCGAGGCAGAAAGTGAAGCCCATTTCACAGAATCCCGCTAATATCAAAACAATCCAACTCATGATAAAATATTGATTTTGAGGGCTGCAGGACTATCCCGGCGTCTCCTTCCATCGAGCCGCGAAGGTACAAAATTTCTTGAGATGCTGCGCGTCTCCCGGAAAGGCCGCACGGCAAACGCACCAAAGTTTACAACAGGTTGATAAACCCAAATCGGTCATTAGAGATTTGTTTTATTCCGTTTCTAATGACCGCCATTAGAAAATGTCATTTATATATTGCTTATTCACAACAAATTGCTATCTTTGCCACGCGACAGAATCAACAAGCGATGATTTGCGACTATGACATAAAGTTCGTAAACAAGGAGATCACCCCTTTTGGCGGTCTATCCCTTTTTTTTCAAGATGCTTGATAGATGCCGTTTTGCAGAGCGTCTGGAGATGTGCGGCATACCCTCTCAGGGCTCCAACAGGGGGTACAAGCCCTCGCAGTTGATATTGGGCATGTTTGCCGGAGTTTGGTGTGGAGCAAGTTGTTTCGGGCACCTTGACGCAGTCAGGTATGACACAGCCTTGTGCAGGCTTCTGGGCTGGGAGCGTGGAGCAGACCACAGGGCTTACCGGCGTTATTTCAGCAAGTTTTCACAGGCTGTCAACCAGCGTGTGTTCAGCGAGTTGTTCAGATGTTTTTTTTCAGAGTTGATATTCGACAACTATACGCTCGACTTTGATTCCACGGTCATGGTCCGCGAAGGCAATCAAGATGGTGCAGTCAAGGGATACAACCCGAAACGTCCCGGTCGCCCGTCCCATCATCCGCTCCTTGCCTTTGTCTCTGATGTGCGTATGATTGCAAACTACATCGCCTTCTTGGAAGACACGCTGTCGCGCCTGCGGGACAAGAAGGTGGGACTTGTCCGGATGGACAGCGGCTTCTTTTTCCAGAGACATACTTGATTGTCTGGAGCAGAAGAGCCTGCACTATATCATAGCCTGCCGCTTCAACAACCGCATCAAGTACAGTCTGACACATGAGAAAGTCTGGGCTGAAGTGGCAGACGGACTGGAAATTGCAGAAACGACCTGCCAGGCGGAAGGCTGGGAGAAGCCCAGGCGCATCGTCATGGTAAGGCAGGAGGTCGAGAAACGCCCGAATGCGGCAGGCAAGCAGGTCAGGCAGCTGGAACTGTTTGAGGATGAGAAGGACAAGCACATCCTGCGCTTCGCCAGGTCGCTAAAGACCCGGCAAGCCTTCCTCGCTATCTGGGAGAAACTGAAGGATTACTCACTGCCATACAGCACCGAGAAGTCCTAATGACCGATTTGGGTTAAAGAAGAACCTGTTAATCCTTGTTAAATCAGTTATTTGTTTACTTCAATCCGTAATTTGTTTATCGGCTATGTCGGCAGGAATGTGTAATTTTGCAGCCGATAAGCAATGACAGTGATGGACAAGCAAGTAATACATATCAAGACCGTTCAGGAGGCGATGCACCTGTTGGGCATCAGCGACATCCGCAACCCGCAGGTGGAAATCGTGGACTTCTCGAAGGCGCCCGGACTGACGGGAATGGACGGCGTGTGGGTGTCGTACGGATTCTATGCCGTAAACCTGAAGACGAAGCTCTGCGCCGATGTGCAGTATGGACGCAGCACTTATGACTACGACAGCGGCACGCTGCTCTTCATCGCTCCCAACCAGCCCGTGCAGATCAATCTCACGGCAGAGCTTGAGGGGTTATCGCTGCTCTTCCAGCCCGAGCTGATCATGCGCAGTCAGGTGGAGCGGCAGATGCCGTCGTACCGTTTCTTCGAATACGCCGTGAACGAGGCGCTTCATATCTCGGAGCGCGAAAAGCAGTTCTTCCACGAACGGCTGACCGACATCAGCCGCGAACTGGAGGGCAACTTCGTCCGCCTCTTCCGTCAGCAGA
This sequence comes from uncultured Bacteroidota bacterium, assembly GCA_902796805.1. GTDB lineage: Bacteria > Bacteroidota > Bacteroidia > Bacteroidales > WCHB1-69 > F23-D06. Next base: position 1,778 of record CADBQG010000028.1, on the reverse strand, counting down.
CGGGGCTGACTCCGACATAATACAGGCAATTAAACTGATGATTAAATCAAAACAAGTAAAAAGTGCAATGAAAGTGTTAAAGAAACTCAACAATGGAATAGAGATTCCTGCTATTGCAGCAGGCATGTGGCAAATCCCCGACGATATGGCAGAGCGCGTAGTACGTGATGCCATCGAGGTGGGATACAGGCATATCGACACGGCTCAGGCATACGAGAACGAGGCTGGTGTGGGCAGGGGCATCAAAGCCTCCGGCATCAGGCGCGATGAGATATTCGTAACGTCGAAGATTCTGGGCGAGACCGTCAGGACTACAGGATTTCCGCACAGGAGATAGACGAGGCACTCGTCAGACTTGACATGGATTATGTCGATCTAATGATCATCCAAGCCCCTACGCCGTGGTCGGTCATGTACAAGCAAGACGGAAAGGATTACTATGGGGAGAACGCGGAGATGTACCGTGCGCTTGAAGATGCCCTGAAGGCAGGGAAGGTCAGGGCCATCGGTGTGTCCAATTTCCAAATCAACGACCTGGAATATCTGCTCGCCCACACCTATATCAAGCCCGCCGTCAACCAGATTCTATGCAACATCACGCACTATCCCAAGCAACTTATCGACTGGTGCCACGCTCACGGCATCGACATCATGGCCTTCTCGCCCAATGCCACAGGCAACTTGGGAGGAGAGACCATTGAGCGGATGGCAGCAAAATATGGTGTCACCGTTCCGCAACTGGGCAACCGCTTTGATCTTCAGTTAGGAGCCATCGTTCTCCTGAAGACCACCCACAAGGAGTACCTGATTGAAAACCTCGCCCTGGATTTTGAAATCAGCGATGATGACAAGGCTGTCTTGCAATCCATCGGGCAGTACACAGGCTGGAAAGGTTCGTTCAGTGACTGAGATGAATTCTAATGACATTTGGTCTTCCATTTGTCGAATAGTAACAGCATTTGTTGAAGCAGCGCAAACAAGTACAATGATATCAGTTAAACTAAAAACAAATACAAATTATGAAAGTGTTATTGTTAAACGGTAGTGCCAACCAGAAAGGCAACACATTCACGGCTCTCTCGGAGATTGCCAAGCAACTTGAAAAGAACGGCACAGAGGCGGAAATCATGCAGTTGAGCAGCAAGCCAGTGCGTGGCTGCATCGCCTGCGGCCAGTGCCAGGCGAAACAGTTAGGCCGCTGTGCCTTCGACGATGATGTTTGCAACCGCATCGTGGAGAAGCTCAACGCCTCTGACGGCCTCGTCGTAGGCTCGCCCGTCTATTACGGACAGCCCAACGGCGCGGTGATGGCCGTATTGCAACGCGCCTTCTTCTCCGGCGCAAACGTGCAGAACAAGCCTGCGGCAGCGGTGGCCATCTGTCGCCGCGGCGGTGCCTCGGCAGCCTACCAGACCCTGAACCTGATGTTCGAGATGATGAACATGCCTGTGGTGACCTCCCAGTACTGGAACATCGCCTACGGCATGGTCCCGGGCGAGGTGGCGCAAGACTCCGAAGGCATGCAGACCATGCGCACGTTAGCCGACAACATGGCCTGGCTGCTGAAGAAAATCCACGCCGATGGTCATACCGATTATCCCGAACGCGAAGCGTGGCAACCCATGAACTTCATCCGATAAGTGTGCCATAAAAAAAAAGATAGGAAGCTAAGATTGAATATACACCAATAGACAGATAAATCGGAATTTATATGGAAATCAAAAACAGACCTAATCCAAATGACGCTTTCCCGAATCTGAAGATTCCAAGCCTCTGCT
>CADBQG010000027.1 GCA_902796805.1 uncultured Bacteroidota bacterium | reverse complement strand
CCCCATCCGCGCCAGCAATTTGATGCCATACACCGGCCAGTAGGGGACATTTTCGACGCCCGTGCGAGACGGTGCGTGTTCTTCCGTGCTGCTATTCTTTCGTGAATTTGTAAACTGCCAAAGTCGATAAAATAACTTGCAGGAATTTGATTCGGCAAAGATGCTCTTTTTCCTGCGTAAACGGAAACCGCCGCAAATGTGCAAGACTTTTGCGGCGGTTAATAGAGAAAGGTTGCATGAAACCTTAGATGCCGAACAACTTCATGTCCTCTTCCACCGTGCTGATTCCGCCGATGCCGAAGTTCTCGACGAGCACTTTGGCCACATTGGGCGATAGGAACGCAGGCAAAGTGGGGCCGAGATGGATGTTCTTCACGCCGAGGCTGAGCAGGGCGAGCAGGACGATGACTGCCTTCTGCTCGTACCATGCGATGTTGTAGGCGATGGGCAACTGGTTCACGTCGTCCAAGCCAAACACTTCCTTCAGTTTCAATGCGATAAGGGCCAACGAATAGCTGTCGTTGCACTGCCCGGCATCCAAAACGCGCGGAATACCGTTGATGTCGCCCAAGGCGAGTTTGTTGTACTTGTATTTGGCGCAACCTGCCGTGAGGATGACGCAGTCTTTGGGCAGAGCCTTGGCGAAGTCGGTGTAGTACTGGCGGCTCTTAATGCGACCGTCGCAGCCCGCCATCACCACAAACTTGCGGATGGCCCCGCTCTTGACGGCTTCCACCACCTTGTCGGCGAGGGCAAACACCTGCTCGTGCGCGAAACCGCCCACGATCTTGCCCGTCTCGATCTCCTTCGGGGCTTGGCATGTCTTGGCCAAGGCGATGATTTCGCTGAAATCCTTCTTGCCGTTGGCATCGGCGGGGATGTGCTTCCAACCCGGGAAACCCGTGCTGTTGGTGGTGAACACACGGTCTTTGTAGGTTGCATTGGCAGTTGGCGGCACGATGCAGTTGGTGGTGAACAAAACCGGGCCGTTGAAGGATTCGAACTCCTCGCGTTGCTTCCACCAAGCGTTGCCGTAGTTGCCTTTCAAGTGGCTGTATTGCTTGAGTCTCGGATAATAATGCGCCGGCAGCATCTCGCTGTGGGTGTAGATGTCGATGCCCGCGTCCTTGCTCTGTTCGAGCAGTTGCTCGATGTCGTTGAGGTCGTGGCCGCTGACCAAGATACCCGGACGGCTGCCCACGCCTATATTCACTTCAGTGATTTCGGGGTTCCCGTAAGCTGTCGTGTTGGCTTTGTCGAGCAAGGCCATGGCTTTCACGCCGTATTCGCCGGTCTTGAGCGTCAAGGCGGTGAGTTCGTTGGCATCGTTGCAGGTGACCAACTGCCCCAAGGTCTGAAGGATGTATTCGTTGATGTCGTCATCTACCTGGCCGAGGCGGGCGGCGTGCTCGAGGTAGGCGGCCATGCCCTTGAGGCCATACATGGAGAGTTCTTTCAAAGAACGGATGTCCTCGTAGGTTTCGGCAAGCACGCCCACGGTTTGGGCTTTGTCGTCGTATTGCTCTCGGAGGCAATTCCATTCCAACACATCAAGTTTCGGCAGTTCAACACCTTGTTTGTTGCTTACGCGGTCTTTGAACATATCGCGCAGTTCCAAGCCCTTGTCAATGCGGGCATAGATGCTCTCCACATCGAAGTTGGCGTTGGTAATGGTCGAAAACAACGCGTCGTTCACGAAGGCGTGGATGCTCTTGCGGAAATCGCAGTAGTTATCTCCGCATCCGTGTTGGTGATGGTTGGCGATGACGCCGAGTCCTTTGAGGGCATAGATCAGCAGATCCTGTGCGTGAGCCACTTGCGGGTTCTTTCCGCACACTCCTGAAATCTTGCAGCCGGTGCATCCGGCGGTTTCCTGACATTGGAAACAAAACATTTTTTCGTTCAACATTTGCTCCTTTCTTTATTGGTTTGTGTGATTAGTTATTAGTTCATTAATTCGACTGATGAGTATGTCGGCGTCCATTCCCGACCTTTTGCTCATTTCGGCGATGGTGGCTTTGCCCAGCATGAGTTTGCCGACGGGCGAACTCAGCATTTTGAACTTTTCGTTCACTTTTACCATCTCTTCTTTCAGCCACGGATATTGGGCAATGAGTTCCGATAATTTCGTCTCTGCTGTGATAGTACTCATAATTTTCAATTTTCAATTATCACATTACCCTTACATCCGGGTGTTTTTCTCCGAATTTTTCTTTCAGAACCTCGGCGATTTCCTCGCGTGTGTTGCCTTTTTTCTCCATTTGTTTGATGATCTTGTAGGCTTGAAACAGCGTGGAGGGTCCAATCTCAGAGCTGAAATGACCGATGCCCTGATTCCAAGCTAATAGCTCGAACACATCGTCAAATGCGGCTGAATCGAGGCCGTGGATATAGGCCTTTACCAATTCGCGGGTGGCTTGGCGCATACGCCCCGCTCCAACGGCGTTGGTCAGTGAGAGTAGCAAACGCATCTCGTAAGGCAGATGACGGCGGTTGTCGTTCCATGTCAGATCCCAGAAATTGACAGCTGTTGTTGCCAAATCATTGTCAATCAACGCCATGTTGGTGAGAGCGTAAGGACGCATCGGGATGTCTTTCTCGGCCTGTTTCACTACCATACGGTAGAAATAGGTGTGGTATTCAGCCTCGGCCACCTTTTCGGAATAATGCTCGAAACCTAAGTCTTCAAAAACTTCGTAAATCGGAATCGGCTCGAAGCTCTGGATGATTTCCATCCCTTCGCCCACGGCCATCTTCGAGGCCTGCATTTTCAGACCTGGAAAAAAGTTTCCCTGAACACCGCGCACGTCAACCTTTTTGAAACTCGTGGTCTTGTCTTTCCAGTCGTTGTAACTCATAATGTTATCTCCTTTCTTTTAAATGTTATCTCTCGTTGTTTTTGATGGTGCAAAAATGCCACTGCTCCACGTGGAAAAGTGTAACATTTGTTACGAGGGCGTTTTTTTTGTATTTTCGCCGTCTAATCCACCTGACAATGGAAGAGCTGAAATCATTCCCGTTATTCAGTGCCTGCACTGACGAGGAGTTGCAGGAACTGTTGCAGTCGCCGCACCGTCGTGAGGAGTATAAGACTGGCGATTTGACGATTAGCGCCGGCGAACCGTGTCGCTCGTTGATGTTGCTGACAGAAGGCACTGTGGAGGCGCGCATGGGTGGCGACAACGGGCGTGAAGTGGTGATTGAGCAGATGCAAGCCCCTGTGATATTGGCGCCGGCGTTCCTTTTCGCTGATGACAACACCTTTCCTGTCGATGTATATATGCACACAAACGGCATTGTTTGGTACATCAACCGAGAAGCATTCTTCCACTTTATGACGTTACATCCACATGTGTTGCGAGCCTTTCTTCAGACACTCTCTGCCCGCAGCCGTTTCCTTAGCGACAAGGTCAAAGGTTTTGCTGTCAAAGGGTTGCGCGACCGGGTGCTGGATTACATCCGTCAGCACAACACCATCACCAACGTGGCGAAAACAGCCGAGCTTCTTGGAGTTGCCCGACCTTCGCTCAGTCGCGTGCTCGCCGAACTCCAAGCCGAAGGCGTTGTGAAGCGCACAAAAGATGGAGGCTGTGTGATCGTATAATAATTCATCAACCGACTCTCTCAATTGTATTTAAGACACGCTTTTTCCCACCCGTTAGCTCCTGTGAGTTTTTCGCTGTAAAACACACATTGTCTAAAACTCTAAAAACTATATCCGGGAAAAAACCGCCACTAATTATGTCATTCCACGTGGTTTTATGTTGAAATTTGACCGTCTCGTCTTGTTTCAGAAATTCAACATATTTGTCAATAAACTCTGCCGGGTCGTTAGGAGGCGCAAGTAATATTTCAATGTTGTGTAAACGCCATTGACAATCACCTGGCATCCGTGAATCTGACTTATACGAGCCACTTCTACTTCAATAGCATCCCAATCGGCGGAATCCATATTGGCCGTAGTCAATAGATAATACCTGTCCGTGTTATGCACTTTAAATTTTTCATATGCGTCAGCGACCAATTGGGAAGTAATGGGAATTTCGTGCTTGATTTCCACTCCTTCAAAAGCGCTGCCGTTTTCATTGTTCACATCAATATCGCCAATTCTCTGATTCACCTTTTCAGGAAAATCCGCCAATGATCCGCTCTTTGCTTTAGTCGCCATTTTGAATGTTTATCTTACCAGAACTTCTAATTCGCAAGAATACAATATATTTCGATTGAGCAGAATGAGTCCGGAAGAAATATTCTCACGTCAGGTTTGAGTACTTTGTTTCTTGCTGAAATTCCCCATCCGCGCCAGCAATTTGATGCCATACACCGGCCAGTAGGGGACATTTTCGACGCCCGTGCGAGACGGTGCGTGTTCTTCCGT
>CADBQG010000026.1 GCA_902796805.1 uncultured Bacteroidota bacterium | reverse complement strand
GAAATGGTTCCTGTCGAGGAATGTCGTCAGTTGGGCGAATACGTATTTAGATTTGTTCATAGGCTGCTGTCCATTTGGGCAGCAAAGGGGCGCGATTCATCGCGCCGTTTTATATATTGCAAACCGAATCAAAAATAAATATATATTTGCCAAAAATTTGGTTATATGAAAAAAATCATGATTTTAACCTGTATAGCTGTGTCTTTTATGTTTTTTGCAGCCTGCACGCACGAGCCTGTAACCCCTGAAACCGAAGATGTACCCCAAAGTGATACAACTGCTTTGATAGAAGAGCCAACTGACGTCATCTACCAGTTCTCCGTCCTCGACGGTTACGGCGACAGTGTCTCCCTTGCGAGTTACAAGGGAAATGTTCTCCTCGTCATCAACTCAGCCACGCAGTGCGGATACAAGCAGTACACAAAGCTCCAGAAGCTCTATGAAACCTATCAGGACAGGGGTTTCGTGATTCTCGACTTCCCATGCAACCAGTTCGGCAACCAGGCACCCGGCGACTATGAGGACATCCATGGCTACTGCACGGACCACTACAACATAACTTTCCCGCAATTCGCGAAGATAATCGTCAATGGGCCGAACGCCTCGCCGCTCTACGTGTGGCTCAAGAGCAAGAAACCGGGCAATATCAGCTGGAATTTCACCAAGTTCCTCATCAACAAGAAAGGAAAGGTTGTCGAGCGCTTCGAACCTACTTCGATTAACAACATAGAGGGCGCTATTATTGCTGAACTTGAAAAATAACATAATCCTTTAACACACCTGTTAAACAATGGGTGTAATTTCGCGAGTTGATTTTTTTTCGCAGAATAAATAACATTTTTATATATTTTTGCAGAAAAAAAGAAATTCATGAATACATCCGACAACCTTTTCAGGTTCACGCCAAATGTCAAGATGGCGGACGCCATATCGCGGCATCACAGTCTCCTCACCGTGTTGCCGCGACTGAGCATTCCCCTCGGTTTCGGTGAAAAGACCATCAAGCAGCTCTGCGACGAGAACAACGTGTCGCTCATGCTGTTCATGATGATAGGCAAAATCCACATACAGGACAACTACCACCCTGACACCGAAGAACTCGAGCAATGCAGGATGACTGACCTGACCCAATATCTCCAGAACTCGCACAACGACTATCTCTGCAACAAGCTGCCGCATATCGAGAGCCACCTCAACATGTTCCTCGGGAACATACAAGAAAGGTACGCCACTTTGATAGCAAACTTCTACAAGGAGTTCAAGGACGGGGTGAAGAAGCATTTCAGATATGAGGAAGAGGTGGTTTTTCCATACCTTAATGAAATATCTGGCTGCAGCAAGCAGCGGATAACAAAGAAAGGCAGCAGCAGAAGCGCCATTAACAAGCAGCACGACGACATAGAGGACACCATCAAGGACCTCACGAACCTGCTGCTGAAGTACATTCCCGCCGAGGTGCTTCCCACGGAGCGCATCGATATGCTCATGGACATGTACTCCCTGGCCGACGACATCGAGAAACATGCCATGATGGAGGACCGCATTCTCATACCGTATATCCAAATGTTAGAATCGAAGAAGAGATGACAAAGATAGCCATAGCAGAAGCATCGACGATGTTGAGGATAGGCCTGAGCGAGATGGTAAACTCGCTTCCCGATGTCGACGTGGTCCTTTCAACAGACAGCATAAACACCCTGCTTTCGAGGATTCCGGCCCTGAAGCCCCATATCGTGGTGGTGAACCCGCAGCTTTTCGACTATCACAAGAGGTCGGTGATAAACACCACACACCAGGAATTCCACAACACGCATCTCGTGGCGCTGGTAACATCCCATATCGACTCGCAACAGCTCAAGCAATTCGCCGGAGTTATCGAAATCAACGACGATAGGCAGAGGGTGAAGTCGACAATAAACCACGTGATAACCGAGATACAGACTGATACCGCCGAGTTTGACAGCGCGCCGTTGTCGGAGCGTGAGAAAGAGGTGCTGGTCTGTCTTTCCAAAGGTTTGAGGAACAACGAGATTGCCGACACTCTCAATATCTCGGTGCACACTGTGATAACCCACCGGAAGAACATCGTGCGTAAGACAGGTATAAAGTCGGTGGCGGCTCTCACAGTGTACGCAATTCTGAACAATCTTATCGAGCAGAAGGACATCATCTGAAAAACATGGGGAAGATATGAGAAAAAGAAGCACCGTTGTGGCTCTTGCGCTGTTGCTGGCCTTTGTTGAAGTTCGGGCCGGCGACCGGAAATATGCCGGTTACGACCGGGTCACTGTTTACGACAGCATGACCGTTGTCATGGAGGAGAGCGGGCTTAGCCACTATGTGAACCATTGCCGCTACAGGATACTGACGGATGCCGGCGGGCGCGACTTCAACACCGTGACCATAGACTACGACCCTCTCTCGGCCTACTGCGAGATTCGCGACGTGCGCGTGTACCGCAACGGCAGCGAACAGGCGCAGGAGTACTTGGTGTGCGACTATCCCGCTCCGGCGCACATGATCTACTGGGGGGCGCGGCAGAAGATGGTCGCCATAGGCCGGCTCGAACCAGGCGACGAAGTGGAGTTCACGACCTACAAGAAAGGGTTTACATACGCCCTCCTGTACAACGAGGATCCGGACGCAAAATACATCCCTCCCATGAGAGGGCACTTCTACGACATAGTACCATTCTGGAGCAGCCAGCCCATGGAGCGCAAGGTTTACCAGGTGAGTGTCCCCAACAGCAAGAAACTTCAGCACAAGGCCTACAACGGCGACATAAGCGTGGCAGTGAAGAAAGACAGTGAGAGAACTTCCTATACTTTTGAGATGAAAGACATAATGCCTGTTGCGCGACAGCAATGGTCTGTTGCAGGCAACGATTTCGGCACAAAGCTGATTCTCACCACCGCAGAGTCGTGGGAAGACAAGTCGAAGTGGTTCTATGGTGTCAACGAGGATTTCGGGAGTTTCGATGTTGACGACGACATCAGGGCCAAGGTCTCCGAATTGCTGAAAAAGGCCAGGAACGAGAACGACAGTATTGCCATATTGACCAACTGGGTGGCCGACAACATAAGGTATTCGGGAATATCGATGGGCGAGGGCGAAGGGTTCACTCTCCACAAGTGTGCCATGACATTCCGCGACCGCTGCGGTGTCTGCAAAGACAAGGCAGGGATGCTTGTTGGAATGTTGCGGGCTGCCGGCTTCAAGGCCTACGCAGCCATGACGATGGCCGGTGAGCGCATAGAGGACATCCCTGCCGACCAGTTCAATCACTGCGTTACGGTGGTGCAGAGGCGCAACGGGAACTTCCAACTTCTCGACCCCACATGGGTGCCGGGCGTGCGAGGCGAGCTGTGGTCGAGTGCCGAGCAACAGCAGAACTACCTCATAGGACTCCCCGGCGGCGCGAAACTCGGCAAAACGCCAGTGTCGAACCCAAGGAACCACTATATAACTATGACCGCCAACTCCCAGATTACAAACAACGGGACTCTGAAGGCAACGGTTACTGTAACCGCTGACAGACAGTCTGACAAGGCAGTGCGCTCTGTCTTCAGAGGGTTCCGGAGAAACTGGCAGAATAACGTGGAGGGCCAGGTGTTCCGCCACTACCCGAACGCCAGGATTGTGTCGGTAAAATACACCGACAACGACAAGTACTTGGAACAGCCTGTGAAGATCACCTACAAGTTGGAGATTCCCGACTATGCGGTTGTAGCAGGCGACCGTATAATAGCAACGCCCTTCCTCGCTAACGGCTTCTACACGTTTGCAATGAGACATCTATATGCTAACACCGGGATAGAAAAGCGCGTGCACCAGTTCCAGGACGCCTGCTCGCGCTATGTAAAAATCACCGAAACCATGACCGTCCCGGGTGGATATACCGCCGTAAAGACACCTGAGACCAAAAAGCTTGCTGCCAAAAACATCACATTCGACGGAGGGTATGCCATAGGGTACAATTCAGTGGTATTCTCGGAAATTGTGTCGTTGGGAAAGAGAGTCTACGAGCCTGGTGAATGGCCAGATTACAAGACGGCGGTAATGAACCAGCAGTTCTATATGAACAACCCGGTAATCTTTTCAAAACAAATGCGATAGCCATGAGAAAATCTCTATTGACCACAATGATGCTATTGGCAGCCTTTTCAGTGTCTTTTGCCAAAATCATAGAAGATGACGCCGTATATAAATCGATTTACAAGTCATACACTCTCAACGCCGACGGTTCAACCGACTACCGCGAGCGCAAGGAACTGGAAGTCATAACCAACATGGCCTTCGACTATTTCGGCGAGACATTCATAGACTACAACCCTGACTTCCAGAAACTCACAATCAACGAGGCGTATGTGATAAGGAAAGACGGCACGAAGGTTGAAACCCCGCAGAACGCCTTCAATCCGATGCTGCCTTCAAGCTGCACCGGTTGCGAGCGGCTGAACGCAATCCGCACGATGGTTGTAACCCACACGGCGCTTGAGAACAACGCCACCATCGTCCTCGACTACACCATTCATTCCGACAACTTCTTCTTCTCCGAGCTTTTCGAGACATTGTACCTTTGCGAGTCGGCGCCCGTTGAAAAATACACAATCTCTGTCTCGGTGCCGGAAGACAGGCCGCTGAACTGGGATGTCAACTTCGGGAATGTGCAAAACTCGCGGCAGCAGTTCTCCAAAGACAACATGAAGACGGTTGTGTGGGAGTTCGCCAGTCTGCCGGCAAAATCCTCCGAATCGTATCTTTTCAGGTCGGCACAGCCCGCAATGTCCTTCTATTCGGCGGACTTTGCTGAAGATTTCATCAACACATTCACGCAGCAGGCGGCTTTCAACATGTCTGGACACAAGGAAATAAAAGACTTCTTCGTGAAGTTGACAGACGGCGTTTCGTCCAACAGAGACAGAATAATTGCGGTCAGAGACTACATTTCAACCAACATATCCACAAAAAACGCGAACCAAAAGTTACTTGACCGACTTCTTGCAACACCGGAACATGTTTGGGCTACAAATTGCGCACTGCCAATCGAGAAGGAGATTCTGCTTTCGAGGGCGCTTCGTGAACTCGGCTATGACGCTTGGGTTGTGTTCGATGACAGGAAATTGTCTGACAACAACTGTGCTTTAGTGTGTGCAACTGACGGATTGGACACACTCTACATCTCCGCCGCAGAAGCCGACGAACTCGACATGCGCGCCACACTCGCGCCAACAACGTTGATTTTCGAAAACGGAAGAATACAACGGATTGGACCCATTGCAACTGAGATAGAGGTAGTGGCCGACATAAAGTTTCCGAACGGCAACGTGAAGGAGCCGCGCACCGCAGTCCTCACAAAAAAAATCAAATCTCCGCTGACGAAGACCTTATCAAGACAGGACACTGTTGTGGCGAGACCCCGTGTGAGTGAGGCGGGAGGCCTCTATGTCATTGAAATCGACAACGGGAAATACGGAACGCAAGTCTCCTCCGTGGAGATATACAGGGACAGAAAAACCGACATCAACACTCGCGAGTCCGCAGAGAGATATGTCTATAACATCGAGATTCCCGAGGGTTACGAGGCAATAACGAAACCTTTCCGGGAAGAAATAGAGGTTGAGGGGGCGAAAATGCTTGAAGAAGTAACCGTGGCCGGCAGAAAAGTGTCCTTAACGCGCGTTCTCGAACTTCCGAAGAACGGCGTTTCGGGCAAATCAGCACGGAAATTCAAGGAGATGATGGGTAGATGGGAGACTCCGAAGCGTATTGTAATAAGAAAAAGTTTGTAAAAACTTTCAAACAGACATGGATGAATGTTAGAAAAGCAATATTCGCGTCAATCTGGCTTCTGTTCATTTTAGTTGCAGATTTGTCGGCCAAGAGGGTGGACACCATTGTGGCGAGGAGGTGGGAGTTCATAGAGAACCGTGCGCATCTTCCGGCCCATGTGCGTTATTTTGCGAGGACTGACGGAGGCTCTGTCTTCTTTGAAGGCGATGGATACACTGTTGTGCAGTACAATCCCGAACAGTTGGAGGAATACCATGAGGCGAAGCACAATGGCAGACGGATAGGCGCGAAACCCGTTGACGCCTTCGCCTATCGTGTGGAATTTGTGGACTGTAACAGGAATGCAAAGTTGGCAGGAAACGGAAAATACGGTTTCCACTATAGCTTCTTCAAAGGAAAAGACAGAAGCAGATGGGACGGCAGAATGGGTGTTTACGGTGAAATAACATACGAAGGTATATACGACAGCATAAATCTGAAATTCGGCAGCGACAAGGAGCACCTCAAATATGAATACTGTGTGATGCCGGGCGGCGACCCGGGAAAGATAGCGATGCGTTATTCAGGATTGAAGAGCATGGTGAGAAACGGGAGCGAAATCCTGCTTTACACATCTTTCGGCAGGAACGTGGAGTTGAAGCCTTTTGCATATCAGGTTGATGGCAAAGGCGACACTGTCAAGGTAGAGTGCGGTTATCTGGTAAACGGCGACATCGTGAGATTCAAGGTCGGCGGTTACGACAGGGATTTGGTGCTTGTCATTGACCCAACAATAGTGTTCTCCTCATATTCCGGCTCGGCGGCCGACAACTGGGGCTATACTGCGACGTACGACACGCACGGCAACTTGTACGGCGGCGGCACAGTGACGGATGTAGGTTATCCAACAACACTCGGCGCTTACCAAGTCGACTTCTGCGGCGTGGTTGACATAGCCCTGTCGAAGTTCAGCGCCGACGGCACCACTCTCCTGTATTCAACGTATTTGGGAGGTTCATTGGTTGACATCCCGCACAGCCTGTTTGTGAACAACAACGACGAATTGTATGTCCTCGGCACCACGAGTTCATCAGACTTCCCAACAACAGCAACCGCCTACGATACAAGTTTCAACGGTGGCGACGACATCACTCTTTCAACAAACTGGAGATATTCCAACGGATCGGACATTATTGTCTCGAAGCTCAGTGCTGACGGATGTCAGCTTGTGGCCTCTACATACGTGGGTGGCAACGGTAACGACGGTCTCAACATTTCAACAATTCTGCGCAAGAACTATGCTGACGAGAACCGCGGAGAGATAGAGATTGACGACAACAGCAACGTGTATATAGTCTCCACTACAAATTCCACAGATTTCCCGACTACACAGGGCTGTTTCAGGGGGAGTTATTCTGGTGGTACCGACGTTTGTGTCTTCAAGATGAGCCAGGATTTGTCAACGATGGTGTGGAGCACCTATTTCGGCGGCGAGGGCGATGACGCAGGCTACAGTTTGAGTCTTGCCGCCGACAACAGCGTGTACATCTGCGGCGGGACAGTGTCTTCCGGCATCGACGCCGTGCAAGGAGGTTACCAGAGTGTCCACGCCGACAACGGAGGAAAAGCCGACGGATATGTTGCCCATCTCTCTCGCAATGGCGCGGCGATAGAGCATTTTACGTTCCTTGGCAAGGCCGGCTACGACCAGGCGTACCTTGTGGAGAAAGACAGGGAAGACAACGTCTATGTCTTCGGGCAGACGGAGGCTGGAGGTCTGGAATGGGTTTCAAACGCAGGCTATTACAATCCCGGCGGCGGGCAGTTCATAGTGAAGCTCAGACAAAATCTCGGCAGCGCAGTGTGGTCGACGGCGTTCGGAACGGGCAACGGCCCTGACATATCGCCCACGGCGTTCATGGCCGACTACTGCAACAACATATACGTGTCGGGGTGGGGTTCGCCGCAGCTCAACGGTTTTGGAGGGACTTCAGGGTTGCCGGTTACGACCGACGCCATCCAGGCCACAACCGACGGCAGCGACTTCTATTTTCTTGCACTCAACGACGACGCCTCGGGTCTGGTGTATGCAAGTTACTTCGGCGGCGCAAACTCCAGTGCCCGCGAACACGTGGACGGTGGCACGAGCCGGTTCGACAGGCACGGCACCATCTACCAGGCAGTCTGCGCAGGATGCGGCGGACAGAGTTCGTTTCCCACCACCCAAGGAGCATACTCCCAGACAAATGGAAGCAGCAACTGCAACCTCGGCGTGGTGAAGATCGACTTTGCAATTCCTACCGTCATCGCCGACTTCCTGATACCCACCGTGGTATGCCTTCCCGACTCGGCGAGTTTCTTCAATAATACACAGCTTGTAAGTCAGTATGCAACGATTTTATGGGATTTCGGCGACGGCACGACCTCGTTGGAATGGAATCCGAAGCATAAATACAATTCACCTGGAGTATATACGGTAACCCTTTCAGTGTTCGATATCGAAAGCTGCAACAACAGCGACACTTTACGAAAGAACATCTTCGTGTTCGCTAATTCATCAACCACTTTGTCGAGCATCGACATCTGCGACAATACCTACGCCGAACTGGGGATGCCGCCGGCTGCCGGAGTTTCATATCATTGGAGTCCCGGGTCTTCGATAAACAACGCTACAGTGTCCAACCCTATAGCCACGCCGACATCAACTACGGTATACACCCTCATTGCAGAGACTGAGGCCTGCATCGACACCTTCTATCAGGAAGTGGTGGTGCATTCGTTGTCGGTGTCCATGGCGACTGCGGAGCAAGACCTCACAATATGTCCGGGCAACACAGCCATGCTGACAGTAGAGATCTCCTCTGCCGACAGTTACGACATCCAGTGGTCTGACAGTTTCGATTTTAGCAATATAATAGCCTCAAACACAACCTCCGTTGAGGTTCAACCTGAAGCCACAAAGACGTATTATGTGCGGGTTTCTTCGCAACATTGCATAAAAATCATGCCCATAACGGTCACGGTTTCAACTGTGGAGGTGTCACTTCCGCGACGTTTGTTGTGTTTCGAGAACGAACTTGACCTCGACGCGACGGTTTCAGGATCTCATCCGCCGTTCCAATATCTATGGGAAGTGGATGGCCACGGCACAGCCACGGGTGAGAACCCGTCATTCAATGTGCTGCAAAGCTGCGAGTATTCGGTTACTGTAACAGATGCCATAGGATGCACTGCTTCTGCCAGCGACAGTATAATAGTGGCTGAAAACACCTTTACCGAGGAGCTGCAGGCTTGGTGCCGGCCTCCTGAAATATTCGAGTACCACACCGTCACGCTGTTTGTAACGGAGTTGGGCGCCGGTTACACATATCAATGGACTCCAGATGGCGACGTTGCGACCCCGGACTCATCCGCCACGACAGCAACACCGCCCGAATCCACTACATACACCGTAACTGTAACCGACAGGTACGGATGCACCAAGGACGACACCGTCTTTGTCAGGGTGAACCCTGTGAACTGCGGGAACCCGTTTGTCTTCATACCGAACAGTTTCACACCCAACGGCGATGGCGTGAACGACATCGTGTTTGTGAGAAGCGACATCCTTGCGGAGTTGCATTTTGTGATTTACAACCGCTGGGGTGAGAAAATCTTTGAGACAGACAGTCAGGATACCGGCTGGGACGGCACTTTCAAAGGAAAGGAGTGCCAGCGGGGCGCTTACGACTACTATCTCAAAGGCACTTGCTTAGACGGCGACGAGGTCGAGATGAAGGGAAGCATAACCCTCATTCGCTGACTAGTTCAAAGTCCATCCTCCTCTTTACCATATCCACGGCAAGAACCCTGACCTTCACGCTGTCGCCGAAGCGGAGGTTCTTTCCGTGATGCAGTCCCACGAGTGTATAGTTCTCTTCGTCAATGTAATAGAAGTCGTCGTCGAAGCTGCGCATCGGGATCATGCCCTCGCAGTGCGACTCCGTGAGTTCGGCATAGACGCCCCACTTGGAGATGCCAGACACCACCGCGTCGAACTCCTGCCCGATCTTGTCGGAGAGGAACTCCGCCTGCTTGTACTTGATGGAATTGCGCTCGGCCTCCATCGCCTGCCGCTCCATGTCGGAGCAGTGCTTGCAGTACTCCTCGTACTGTTCCTTGTTCACCGACGGCTCGTGGGCCAGGTAGCGGTCCAACAGCCGGTGCACCATCAGGTCGGGGTAGCGGCGGATGGGCGAGGTGAAGTGTGTGTAATAGGGAAATGCCAGCCCGTAGTGGCCGATGTTGTCGGTGGTATAGACCGCCCGCGCCATGATGCGGATTGTCAGCTTGCTCAGCATGTCGTAGTCGGGCTTGCCCTTCTCGCCCTCCAGCATCTTGTTCAGCGAGCTGCTGAGGTTCTTCGTGGAGTTGGTCTTCAGTTCGAAGCCTAACTTCTTCACGAACTCCTTGAAGGTGTTGAGCTTCTCGTCCAACGGCTTGTCGTGGACACGATAGACGAAGACGTTCTCGGGCTGGTTGGCCGAGCGTTTCTTGCCGATTTTCTCGGCCACGCGCTTGTTGGCGAGCAGCATGAACTCCTCGATGAGCCAGTTGGCCTCCTTTTGCTCCTTGAGATAGACCCCTATGGGCTTGCCGTTCTCGTCGAGCTTGAACTTCACCTCCTCGGTATCGAAGCTGATGGCGTGGTTGTCGAAGCGTTGCTTGCGCATCACCTGCGCGAGCTTGTGCAGCTGGAGGATGGCCTCGCTGAGGTCGCCTTCGCCGGTCTCGATGACCTGCTGCGCCTCTTCATAGTTGAAGCGGCGGTCGGAGCGGATCACCGTGTGGCCGAACCACTCCTTGTGCACCTTGGCGTTGTCGTCGAGGTCGAAGACCGCGCTGTAGCAGAGCTTGTCCTCGTCGGGGCGGAGGGAGCAGAGGTTGTTGGAGAGGGCCTCGGGCAGCATCGGGATGGTGCGGTCGACAAGATAGACGGAGGTGCCGCGGCTGTAGGCTTCTGTGTCGATGCCGCTGCCGGGTTTCACGTAGTAGGAGACGTCGGCGATGTGGATGCCCACGCGGTAGAGGCCGCTTTCGAGCACCTCGAAGGAGAGGGCGTCGTCGAAGTCCTTGGCGTCGGCGGGGTCGATGGTGAAGGT